>JBHOSY010000094.1:0-17755 GCA_042584165.1 Bacteroidota bacterium
GTATTGAATTTTTAACCCAAAAACGGTCATCTTATTTCAGGCATCGACAAAGTTGGGGATAGGTTTTCAGAATCCGATTTCATTTCCTTTCGTTGGAATAGGAATTTCTCAGTGGCCTCTGTGCCTACTCTGTGTATTTCGTGTAGTTTTGATGGACACGGAGCACACAGAGTAGGCACGAAGGACTCAGAGTTTTTCACCAAATCACAAGTCACCAATCACATATCGTGTATCGCAGATCAATTACTGATTTTTTCCCCTTTCGGATCGGGGCTTTGAAATGGCTCGAAGGGTAGTGTTTCAGGCAATACTTTAACACCTGTTGTCAGTTTCATTGGCAGGGGCGTAACTCCATCATAAGTCAGTTCCACAAAATAAGCCTTCCAACCTTCTTCAGGAACCGGGAGATTAACAGCATATTTCCCATCTGGGGAAACAATCAATGTACTGTCTTTCCATGTTTGCCCGATGATGTCCAGCCTGAAATCCCGGGTCTCTTTATTTTCAGCATACCAGAGTTTCACTTCAGCCGGTGGATTTTCCATATCCGTTTCGACATGAATGGTCTGATCACTGATATTCCATTGATAATCCGGCCGGACTTTATCCTCAAGGATCTCAGAATAAAAGGCAATCAGTGTTTCCACCGCATCAGTTTCCCTCAACGAATGCCCGGAATTTGGCACATATCGTACATGTTTCTCACCAATAAGGTCACCCCAGTAATACTGCCAGCTGTCAGGGAGGAAAAATTCATCACTTCCGGCACTGATCAATAATTTAGGCATATCATATCTGTCGATGTAGGAATAGGGACCTGTAATTTCCAGCAGTCTTGAAAACTCTCTGGAGCCCATCCAATCCATGATACCCTCTTCCACGTAGTTCCCAACTGCCGGTGCCCAGAATCCATAAGCCTGCCAGTGATGTGAAAATGATGGAACAATATTCAACAAATCAATGACTATTGGAACGATGGCTACAACTCGATCATCGACAGCACCCGTGATCCAGGTTGTCCATCCCCGTTTTGATCCTCCTGCTACAACATAATGTTCAAGATTATGCTGGTGCTCGTTTTTTGCAACATCAGAAACAGCATCCATGGCTCTGACAACGGCCTTGGTCATTGGAAAGCGGGCTAACCAGATAGCATCATCATCTGTGGCGCCTTTTTCAAGAAATTGCCGCCATCCATAAGCGATTAATTCATCTTCCTCTCTGGGGCCATAATCATCCCCGATGAAATTAAGATCCTGGTTTGGAATATTATGAATTTCCGCGGTAATAGAATGGGTAAGCAGTGCTGATTGTACAAGTATAGCCCCGGCTTTCTCGGGGAGTTCATCTTCTTTATCACCACCCCCGATCCACATCAGTCCAGTATCATGATGAATAGTATCCGGGACCACGATTTTAACCCAATGCCACCATATTGGTTCATCCACTTCATTGACAGTTAACCATTTTTGTGAAATCATTCTCAATACATAGTATGTGTAGCCATCATTTTTTGCCTGATGTATTACCTCATACTGAAAATTCTCATCCGGGCTTTTTACGTATTTATCAATAAGCGTTTCATTGATTCCGGGTTCAGTAGGGGTCTGATCTTTACGAGGCTGGCATTGAACCAGCAATAAAATGATTGCGAGAAATAACGATATAAAGATATTCTGATGATTTTTCATAGTAATGTATAAAATGGATTTATAATATTATTGGGTTACTAAGTTATAAATCATATTCAATCAAAATAATATATACTAAGATCAATTTGGATTTGATTGTCCAAGAGATGCCATCTCTAAATTACATAACGCATATAGAGATGGCATCTCTACAACCCTTAATGATGCTCCGGATGATCTTCTATGGGTGTATGCTGATGGAAAACACCCTGTTGATGCATCCTGTTATGAAGACCACGATGCGCTGATTCCAGTGTCATACGCAGTCGCTTATAAACCTTGTCCTCAGCACGTGTGCCAATCGTATCCAGGTAAACCAATGCCCCTTCAATCTGCTCAAGAATCGTAAATGCATCAGCAGCAGCCATCATGGGAGAACCCTGCACCTCGATCATTATCGGAGAAGAATGCGCGGTAATGATCTCAGGTTTGTCATCGTAGTGCCCTCTCACCAGCAGGGCCAGCCAGCTGCTTTTATCAATTTTTACCGACCAGTTACCCTGACCTTTATCTTTAGAAACAGCAACGCTTTCCCTGATTTCACCATTAACCACCAGTTCAACACGTGACATGGGAACCGTTATACTGGCAACATCCCAGGCAACATCCACAGTACCTCCACTGGCAGACATTTTTATCTTGCTGCCCATTGTTTTGCCATCAACAGTGAAATTTAAAAGTGGTCCATACGTGACAAATGTATTACCAACTTGTACCGCTTCCTTCCAGGCATCATAGGTGAATTCCCTGTTTTTCTCAATTTTTGCATATGTCCTGACTGTCCCTACCGCTGTCCCTGCACTCATCTTATCCGTTCCACCAACGGCTGCGACGAAATAACCACAATTCAGGTATCGATACCAATCGGAAAGTGAATAGGGATTAATGCCACTATAATGATCTCCCCAGGAGGTCATTTCAACACCATCTATTCCCCCACTGACAATGGCGGCTGCATTTTCAAGTCTTGGATTCGGAAAGTGGGGTAGAATAACCAGGCCATTCTGTTTTTTACACTGAAGGGCCCATTCTGTTAACAGGATTTCGATGGGATCTCCAATTGCTGATTCATCAGAACCGCCGGTTGTCATAGGGACGATAATATCTCCTTCATAACCCAGCAGCGATATATGTCCCATAACATGCTGGCGGTTTTCAGTACCTACCCTGACAAGATATTCTCCATCGCCTCCTGCTTCTTTCGATCCAAAAGTAGATTTTCCATCAAAATCACCAATGTTGGTCATTAATTCACCCCATTGGCTGGCCAGTAAATTGACGACATTCACGCCTTCTGCTGAACCTTCCAGCCAGGCAGTATTCGGGGATAGAAAATGTACGTGTGTATCAGCTGTTACCCATCCCTTTTCACGCCAGTTGAGCATCTTTTCTATCTCGAAGGTTATTTCTTTAGTGGACCCATCTACCTCTACAATTTTTCTTACCGGTTTTATTTCAAAACCTTTAGATATTTCAATATATACTTTCCCGAATGGGAGTTTAATGGTGGTGTCACCGGATATATAGGTGCAGTTGTGTGTGCCTGCATGCACAAAATCCGAACTGTAATCTTCAAACCAGGCGTTATTCGGAATTCGGTGTCGGTCAACAGGAGCCAGGTATTCATCCGATTGGCCATGAACATGGAGTTTCACCGGTACAGGTTTATTTCCCCCTTTTTCAACTACCCGGAGATTAACCGTTTGGGTGGCTGGAGGTATTGGTCTTAAAACTCCAAGTTTCCTGGATTTTTCTACAATACTTACATATTCCTTTTTTTTGTCAAACAGGTGGAATTGTGCTTCCGGATGCGCTGCGTACTCAATGATCACTTCCTGATAAGAGTGTTCAGGTACTTTGTTATTATAGGAATTTGCCCAATTGTCATTCGGATACTTCCTCCGGATGGAGGCAGATATAACCTGTCCCAAATCGAGTTGGATTTGCTCTAAAAGGCCATCATTACATAATTCAGGAATAAATCCTACACCTTCAGGAAGAATCAGGGCGGCTTTTTTTCGCGAATCCCATCGTAATGGATTTGAGTGAACATCACCAGCTGATATGGCAGAAAGCACCAGGGATGTTTTCTTCTGTGGTTCGAAACGGAATCCTTTGATTTTTTTACCTGGATTTGGATTTTCCCATGCATATACCCAGTTGATCCAGTTACCACGATCATGGGTATTTACCCGGGTCTGGCTGCCCCCCCAACCAGGCGTCGTCTGTTCGTGATGCTGACGAATGGGATGTGGTTTGTGATAAGCAACAGCCTGAATACAATTTTCACCCCAGGATTGCTGGAACATCCCCACATGATGTCGTTCGTGAACAGGGATGATAGCTTCCTCGTCGTCTTCATAGATCACTATGTAATCAGCTACATGCTCGTTCAGTTTTCCAACTCCTTTAATTGGTGGTACTTCAAAGCCGTCCTTATTTCGTGACATTTCGAAACGATCTGAAGTATGTAAAAAGACCAGCCAGTTGGTATTGATGGGTGATATTTCGGTTGTATGAACTTCTTCTCTAAGATGTATAACATCCGAACCTATATTAAATGGGATACCCCACGCAGTACCCTTACCTTTTGGCGCGGATGAAGCGGCCTTTGCCATCCGTTCGGAAACATCAGAGGCAGTTAGTCCTGATAGTTTCCTATTGCCGGCTAGTTTAATTGCTTTAAATAATGTGGAGGTGGGACCGTCATAGAGGTCTGGTTTATTCTTTTTTTTGCCCGATTTTCCATCTTCGGATCTATCAGCGGTACCGGTGTCACTAGTACATGAAGAAATCGTTGGGACGGTGGCAGCAGATAAAACAGTTGATGTAGAAAGTACTTTTAAAAAATTACGGCGGGAATTTCCAAAGTCAGTCATTGCAGTTAACGTTTGTTGTATCAGTTAATTTAATACTTTCGAATTCGATTTCAATGGGAGGAATGAGATAATGTTTATTTGGATGATTTGATTATTTGAGTATTCGAGAAATTGATGGGTTTAAATAATTAAATTTAATGAAACGCCATGGAATATCTGATTTAAAATTTAAAATATAATGGGCCGAACAGTATTCATTAGTATAATATTATTTCTTTTCCTTACTGGAATAGCACCTGTACAGAACTCTATAAAGCAAACGGACTTTACTGGCAAAATACCTGAACATGTATTGTTCTCAGCTGAAAAATCAAGTTACAGGATAGCAGTTAGCAATGGTGCTTCGGAATCCGAACAGTGGGCTGCAAAAGAACTTCAGCACTGGTTGAAGGAAATCAGTGGTGCTGAATTACCAATACAACCTGTTGAACAGGCCTTTCAAGGTCCTCAGATTATTGTTGGTTATAATGGCCTGGTGAAAGAAAAAACAGGTAACGCCGCTCCTACGGAACTGGATGAGTCGTTCAGATATTGTAGTTACGGACCAGATATTTTGATTTATGGAGGAAAGCACCGGGGCACCATGTATGGGGTAATGGCATTTCTTGAGAACGAGTTTGGCTGCAGGTGGTACACACCATCGGTAAGTGTGATCCCAAGAAGGGAAGAATTTTCATTTGCCGCTTTCGATCATTCAGAAGTGCCCGGGATCAGGGTACGTAATAATTTCTATTTTGAAGCTTTTGAAAGTATATGGGCAGCCAGGAACAGGATGAACGGTGCAATGTCCTCAAGGGAGCAACCAGGTGGAATAGAGGGTTACTGGTCTGTACATACTTTCTCTCGATTATTACCGCCGTCGGAATTTTATAATGATCACCCTGAATATTATAGTCTGATCAACAACAAGCGCATTCATGAAGGTGAACAATTGTGCCTTACCAATCCCGACGTTTTGAAGATCGTGACGGAGAGGATTAAAAAACGAATGCGTGAAAGTCCGGAATACCTGATTTATAGTGTATCGCAAAACGATAGGGATAATCCGTGCCAGTGCAATAAATGCCAGGCAATTGTTAAAAAAGAGGGAAGCGAATCCGGTGTAATTATCTGGTTTGTGAACCAGGTGGCCGAAGCGGTAGAAAAAGAATTTCCAGACAAATTCATAGGCACTCTGGCATATAAATACTCAAGGAAACCATGTAAAACAATTCAGCCACGGCATAATGTTGTTGTACGATTATGCAGTATTGAATGCTGCTTTTCACATGATATAGAATCCTGTTCACGAAACAAATCATTTCTCCAGGATCTGAAGGGCTGGTCAGCTATGTCACAAAATCTATATATATGGGATTATGTGGTATATTTTCAGCATTATCTTATGCCTTATCCGAATATTAGGGTACTTCAACCTAATATCAAGACTTTCCAGGAAAACAATGCAATCGGGATAATGGAACAGGCAGATTATGAGAGTCGCGGCGGCGAATTTGCGGAACTCAGAATGTACCTGATCTCACGATTGCTGTGGAATCCCGATAGTAATGTTGAGGATGTAATCGATGATTTTATGTATGGCTATTACGGAAGGGCTGGTCAGTTTGTTAGGCAGTATTTCGATTTATTGTATGGACGGATCACACCTGAAACACATATACACATTGAAACGCATCTGTACAACCGATTAACAGCTGAAGATCAGATTTTTTCGGGCGACTTTATAGAACAATCGAGCCAGATATTCACAGATGCAACAAAAGTTGCCGATAATGATGAGATATTACATCGTGTGGAGATGGCTTCTCTGCCCATATTGTATCTTAAATGCAAACTATCACCTGTTGCATCACGGAACGACGGAACATATGAAAAATTCAGACGAATAGTCAAAAGAGAAGGGATAACCCATTATGCCGAATACGGTGAGGAAAGCAATCGTGATGTCTTTCACAGAAGTGTTGAAAATGCAAAATAATTAGATATCGAATTTCTCTGTGTCCTTCTATGTGAATTTCGGGTAGTTATGTTGGACTCGAAGATCACTAATTAGACACGAAGGTCACAGAGATGTTCACCAAATCGCTAATCGCTAATCGTCGATCGTACATCGCATATCATGAGATCCATTTATATCCGCAACCCTGGTTAAAATGAATCACATCAAAATTTTTGAACCTGGTTTTCAGGTGTTCGTTCAGTGACTGCATCCCGAATTCCTCACTGGTCCCATGGTTAATCACAATCAATGGCTGCCCGGTATCCTCGGCATAGGTAGTCTGGATCCAGGTACGAATAGTGTCATCGATACCTATGAAAAGATCAGGTTTTAGTTCAGCATAATCAAGCGGATCACAAATACAGCCAGTACCCAGTCCGATGGTTTCTACTGTGTAATTCTCATCCCCATAAAATGCCACACCGGGTTGGTTGATCGTTTTTAAGTGTGAGGCGATATTTTTTGCAACTTCAGAAGCAGGTGTGGGATCGATTTTATAGACATTATAAAACTTCTTGGACCGGACAATACTTTCATTTGTAAGTCCAAGACCTTTACCAAATGCATACGGAATTCCCCATTCCGGTACCTTGTCCAGCACATCATGGCACCGGATGATTACCAGGCCATTGTCCTCGATCCATTTCTTTTTATCTTCAATCACATGGCTGTAATTATCTTTTGCAGGAATCTTCGCATCCAGATCCCAGTGGGTATAAAAAGCAGGTTCATGAACCACCAAGGTATTTACACCGGCTTCAACAGCTTTCTTCAGAGTTTTCCAGTAAGGCATCCATGCCGTGCCAATTTTAGTAATTTCTGTGTTCGGATCTCCAATAACAATCCGGTCAACTGACGGTTCATCCACCTCGATGATGGATCTCAGGTATGTATTCAGATCTTCTGCTGTCATATTATCATTTCTTTGGCAACTACTTAATCCAGATGTATAAAGCAGGGTGCCGGCCGTTCCAACACCGGTCAACCTGACAAATTTTCGCCTGATCATAATTCAGTCTGTTTATTGGCTAGTAATAAGAATTATCAATAACTAAATATATTAAAATTTATTATCCGCTCACATTTAACATCCAGAATGTAAGATGATCGGCCAAAACATGATCAATTATTCTTTCTAGATCTTAAAAACACTTTAATAAAAGCAAAAAAGGGAGATAAATTAAATATAATTATTCAGGAAAGAAATTGGATTTTGGCATGTTAATTTTTAAATTGAAGACTCATACAAAGTTCTTTTGTTTCGAAATTTTTTTACTCTATTATTATGGACACCCCTAGATATTTTCAAAAAGAAATATATACATTACTAAAGCCAGTTATCACCCTTTTATTGTTATTGACATTATCAATTAAGGTTATTGCCGGCGATACCATATATGTTAAATCCGATGCTGGAGGAGCAGCAAATGGTACCTCATGGACAGACGCATACACTGATCTGCAATCTGCGTTGGATGCTGCGATAAGTGATGATAGCATCTGGGTAGCAGCTGGCACTTATCTACCCTCAAAAGACAAAACAGGCAATAGTTCTCCAACTGATCCCAGGACCAAGACATTTCAGCTTGTCGAAGGTATATCTCTATTTGGTGGATTTGACGGGACCGAAACGGATATAACTACCAGGAACTGGTTCAATAATGCAACAATCTTAAGTGGTGACATTGGGGTAGTGGATGATATATCAGATAATACATACAGGGTTGTCAAAGGAATAACGGATGGATACCTGGATGGCTTCACGGTACGGGATGGATATGCCAATGGAGGTTCGGGTTTCGATATGGGAGGCGGTATCCAAATTGGCGACCCGGACGGTGGAACCCCACCACCAACAAGATTAGCCAGTATGAAAGTCGTCAACTGTATGATTACTGGAAATAAAGGTAATCAGGGAGGGGGAGTTGCTACTTTCTATTGTGGGGATTCCATTGTTTTTCGCGATTGCAGATTTGTCGACAATATAGGTGGTGCTGGTGCTGGTCTTGGGAACTGGGATACAAAGGCTTATGTAACCCGCTGTGTTTTTGTTGACAATGTGACTGATGATGATGTTGTAGTTGATCATTGGGGAGGGGGAATTTATAATTGGGGTTCAGGATCTACTGCAGAAGTAGTAAGCTGCACATTTGTAAGGAATTCATCTGCTCAGGGTGGTGCTATCCATGACCGGGGTGTTCACAGTACTGCTACTAATTCAATCTTTTTGGATAACTCTCCCAATGATGTATATAATTTATCTTCTCTTACGTATAGCTGTCTTCAGCAGGCACCCTATCCCGGATCGGATGGGAATATTGATGATGATCCAATGTTGTATGATTTTGATGAAGGTATATTCAAATTAAATGCTGCCTCTCCCTGTATTGATGCGGGTGATCCGACATCGCCACCTGATCCTGACGCATCTACGGTCGATATGGGGGCATCCCATGCAATCTTCTCACCATCTGTTGATGCTGGCGTTGAATCGCTTGGAAATCCTGAGTTGTCTTTCGTTTATGGTGTGTATGATATTGATGTTACCTTGTTGAACCATGGGAGTGATCCCTTAACCTCAGCTGACATTGAATGGAAGGTGAATGGGGTTACACAAATCCCTTATTCCTGGTCAGGTAATAT
Organism: Bacteroidota bacterium; assembly: GCA_042584165.1. Classification (GTDB taxonomy): domain Bacteria; phylum Bacteroidota; class Bacteroidia; order Cytophagales; family Cyclobacteriaceae; genus JBHOSY01. The sequence goes on from JBHOSY010000094.1 coordinate 9,213, forward strand.
TGCATCAATTGATACCTCAGATGCATTTACAATAGGTAGCTATGATTTTACACCTGGTGATCATCAAATAAAGATCTGGTCCAAGCTCGTACCAGATGAATTTCATGGGAATGACACCCTCGAAGTACAGGTTACTGCTATAGCCAACATGGATGCAGGTGTAACAGCGTTAATTAATCCATCCGAACAATTCAGCTATGATCCATCATCAACTGATGTCAAAGTCACTATTAAAAATTTTAATATTGATAGTACAATAAATACTGTTGATATCGAATGGAAAGTTGATGGTGCATCCCAAACAGCATATAGTTGGACAGGTACGTTATCTCCCGGACAGACATCAGATACACTATTGCTGGGAACTTTTTCTTTTGCCAGAGGTGAACATACAATCAGTGTATGGACAGAGAATCCGAATGGTGATCCGGATGATGACCATTTGAATGATACTTTGAATGTAACTGTTTATTCAAGAGATCTGGATATTGGTGTCTCTCATCTTTACTGGCCAGTTGATCCGGATACCATCGGTTCAGGACAGGATGTAATTGTTGCCATTACCAATTATGCTGAAAATACGACATTAACCAGTGCCACTATTGAATGGGAAGTTGATGAGGTATCACAAACTCAATTCAATTGGACTGGTAGCATTTTGCCAGGGGAGATCTCTGATTCAATAACGATCGGTCAGTTTGATTTAACATCAGAAGCTACGTATGATTTTAAGATTTGGACTGAGGTTCCAAATGGTAATACAGATGATTATCATGGGAATGATACATTGACTGCAGAAATCAATGTTACCTATCCACTTTGTGGGACTTTTACAATTGATGCTGGTGGTGGAGGAGATTTTGATTCGTTTGGGGAGGCTATTGATTCTCTTGTCAATGGAGGTGGTATCTGTGGTAATGTAGAATTTGTTGTTGCTTCAGGAACCTATAACGAACAGATCAGCATCCCGGAAATATATGGTGCTTCTGAAAACAGGACCATTACCTTCCGTTCTGCCTCAGGAGATAGTACTGATGTAATACTTACATCCTCTGTTGCAACATATACCGTTACTTTAAACGATGCCGATCATATTATTTTCAAAAATATAACCATTGCAACAACAGAAACTTATGGAGCAATATATATAGGTAACGGAGCAGCGTATAATGAATTCAGCAATTGCGAAATTACCGGGGTAGCTGAAACTTCAAACCTGATCCATTTTGCGTATGATGGTAACGAGTATAACCAAATTATTCAAAATCGATTGGTCGATGGGAAAAAAGGGATTTTAAATACCGGGTATGAAATAAATAATATTGAGATTATTGATAATGTCATTGAAGGACAGACTGAGGGTGCAATTCACCTGGAATATACAAGTGCTTCAACCATTCAGGGAAATACAATTACTTCGTCATCCGAAATAACCGGAATATATCTTTACAGGTACTCAGGGAACATTATTCTGGATGCTAATAAGATTTCACTTACTGCCGGGGGAAAAGGTATATGGATTTATAACTGTACCAATCATTCAAGCACTGCAGATTTATTTTCCAATAATTTTATCCATGTTCACCAGGGTACAGGTATCGAGCTATATCTGCATGACTCTTCAGAGGGAATAAATTTCTATCATAACAGCATTCATATCTCGGGTAGTGACGGAGAAGCAGTTGGTTTTTATAGTACCTCAAGCACCTTGTTTAATCTTTTTAATAATGTCATTCTCAACGAAGATGCAGGTCAGGTTATCGTCATTTCCTATCAAAACAATGTTACAAGTGACTATAATTGTTTTTATACCAATGGATCGAGCTTAATAAATGGCAATTCACTGATATACTGGCAGCAAAATAAAAATCAGGATTTAAATTCATTTTCTATTGATCCCAGTTTTATTTCCGACTCGGACCTTCACACTGTCAGTCCACACCTGAATGGAGCAGGATTTCCGATAGCTGAGGTTACTTTCGATGTAGATGGAGCGTCAAGAGATGCTTCACATCCGGATATCGGGGCTGATGAATATGATCCATTGACACCTCTAAGTGGAACTTATGAGATTGGCACATCGGCGACATACTTCAAAACATTTAATGAAGCCATTGATTCCCTGTTTGCAGTTGGAGTGGGTGGTCCTGTCACCTTTGAAGTGGAGGATGGCACCTACGATGAACAGGTAACCATACCATGGATAGCCAATACATCTGAAACGGATACTGTTTTATTCAAATCTACCAGTGGAGATAGTTCAGTGGTTATCCTGACACACTCATCGACAAGTGAAACTGACAATTTCACACTTAAACTTGATGGAGCAGATTTTATAACCTTTAAACAAATCACACTGAAAGCAACCGGTGCAGATTATGCCAGAATTGTTGATATTGGATATGGTGTGAATGAAATTAAGTTTATCAATAACCAGTTCTTGGGTGTTGGTGGCAAATCAGAATTGATTTATAGTAATTCACTGAGTGACAGTAACAATCTTTTTCACTACAATCTGTTCAGGGATGGGGTTACGGGAATTTATGAGATCAACCATGGGAGAAATCTTGAATTAATTGGAAATGAGTTTTATGATCAGACCAGCCATGCGATCTATCTCAAGTATATTGATGCCCCGGTTATAAGGTCAAATACAATCTATTCTGAAAATCAGATCACAGCCATACTTCTTGAAAGCACGTGGAAACAGTTGGATCTGGGGAGTAACCAGATTTTCCTTCCTGATGGTGGCAAAGGAATAGAATTGATATCTTATACAAGTACTGCAGGGGATACTACGATGATATACAATAATTATGTCTATTTGAACGGAAATCCAGTTAATGGTATTTCGCTTTCGAACTATAATTTTCCTTCAAAAATAGTTTTTAATACTGTTAATATTTCAGGAAATAACACATCCAGTGCTTGCATACATTTTAGTAATTCGGGGTATAAAATTCACAAGAATAACATCCTGGTAAATAAAGCTCATGGAACCGCAATATCAAGATCAAGTGATGGAACAATTACCAGCGATCATAATAACCTGTTTTCAAACGGCGCCAACCTGACACCCTCAGGGAGTTTGGAAGCATGGCAAAGGGATGCAGATCAGGATTTAAACTCTATTTCGGTTGATCCTTACTTTATAGATGATACCACTTTCCAGGTGACTCACACTGCTTTGAAGGGCGCTGGAATTCCTATTAATAATATTACAGAAGATATCGAGGGGGATATAAGAGATACACAACATCCCGATATAGGAGCTGATGAATTTGTGCTTTGCACTTCACCCATCAGCGGTACCTTCACCATTGGTGGAGACACTCCTGACTTTTTAACAATGCAGGATGCCGTTGAAAAAATGGTTACTTGTGGAATCAATGGTCCTGTTATCTTTAATATAGCCAAGGATACGTTGTCTGAACAGGTTTCTATCCAGGAGATCTCCGGAGCTTCCGAAACCAATACAATAACCTTTCAATCAGAAAGTGGAGATAGCACTGATGTCGTAATTACCTGTACCCCTATGTTTCAGTCATTGAAACATACTATTCAACTGGATGGTGCCGATTACGTCATATTTAAAAACGTAACTATTGCCTCTGGAGAAGAGTGGGGTTGGCCTGTTCATTTGAAAAATAAAGCTACAAATAACCAGTTCCTCAACAATCAATTTGTTTACGAGAAACCTATTACAACGGTTAGTGAAGATAAGGCTTTTGTTTATGCCAGGGCCAGTCTGGACAGTAGTAATACTTTTATTTCCAACTATTTTGATAAGGGCTCTATTGGTATTTCCCTCCGTGCTGATGATGAGTATCAGAATGCAGATGGCAATATTTCCGGTACAATTATCAGGAACAATGTTTTTGCAAATATGTTATACGCTGGGATTTTTCTGAAACATAATAGTAGTCTGGAGGTCAGTGGGAATCAAATCAGCCTGTCATCTGCCAATTCACCCTTACGAGGCATTCTGGTGTGGCTTTCAGATGCAGGATCACAGGATCCAGGCATTATAAGTAATAATTTTGTGTATATCAGTTCTCAGAACAGCATCAACTGCTATGGTATTCAACTATGGGCTGCTACAAATTACAGGGTATATAATAATACAGTCCATATGGAGGGAGTGGCACAAAGTGATAACTATGCATTGTATTTCCTTGGGACTATTTCAAATACTCAAATAGTCAATAATATACTTTCAAATGCCCTGGGCGGAGCGGCAATGTCATCAATTGACACTACAGGTCTTGTTAGTGATTATAACCTATTTTACTCATCAGGAAGTGGTTTAATTGGCAACTATACGAGTCTGAGCCAATGGCAGAACTATTCCACAAGGGATATGCACTCCATAGTTAGACAGCCAGATTTTGTATCTGCAACTGACTTGCACACAAATGATCCATGGATAAGCAATCTTGGGACACCACTCACTGAAGTGACCACCGATATCGATGGAGAAACCAGGGATTCTACTAATCCGGACATTGGAGCGGATGAATTTGAAGCGGCTACTTTGTTTGTAGGTGATTATACAATAGGCGCTACAGGTGATTTTGCATCATTCACCGAAGCAGTTGATTCTATTGTGCAGGTAGGTGTATTTGGTGATGTCACATTTAAGGTTGAGGAGGGGACCTATAATGAACAGTTTACCCTGAAAGAGATCCCGAATGTTTCCGATACGATGACAGTAACATTTGAACCAGAGAATGCAGGTGACACCGTAATACTTGAATTCAAGGCAACGGGTTCCGATAACTATATTGTGAAGTTTGATAGTGCGGACTTCATCACTTTCATGAACATGACATTCAGGCCCCTTGATTCAACGTATGCCAATGTGTTAGAATTCTCAAATGGGGCTACAAATAATGTAATTTCCAATAATATATTTCACGGCATGAAGAATACCGGATTTTTGATCTATTCTTCCGGATCGCAGGATGATAATATCCTGATCGAAAACAATCTATTTTACGATGGGAATGTTGGGATTTATATGCTGGGAGAAAGTGGAACGGAGATGGAATCTGGGATAAGAGTTATTGGAAATCGGCTTGAGGAATCATATTCCGTCTCAATTTATTTCAAAAATCAGATATCCCCGCTTGCAATGAATAACACCATTATTTATGAAGGATCTGCAAAATTTGATTGGGTTGGAATATTTTTGAGCAGTTGTGGTGGGCAATCTGATACACTGGGGCTTGTGGTCAATAATAGTATTGCATTTAATTCGTATACAAAGTCAGCTGGAATTGCTTTGGACGCAACAACATACCAGAGGATCTATTTTAATAGTGTTAATGTGATAGGTTCTGCTACAGATAGCAGAACTTTTAATCAGCAGAATGGCGGATCAAATATATCCGTTATGAATAATATCTTTTCCAACCGTGCAGAAGGCAGGGTTTCTTACATTACCGATATTGGTAGTCTTGTTAGCGATTATAATAACCTGTACACCGATGGGAGTGTCTTTATTTCTACCAGTACGGATAATATTGATTTTCAAACCTGGCAGAGTACCCATAATAAAGATTTGAACAGTATTTCAGTTGATCCCTTGTTTTTTTCAGATACAGATCTTCAAGCTTCTCATCCATTGTTGAATGGTAGTGGTACCCCTTTGGCTGGTATTAATACAGATATTACAGGTATAGCCCGTGATACAACCCATCCGGATATTGGGGCCTATGAGTTTGATCAGGGGACTTTTGATATAGGATCAGATACAACATTTTGTAAAAACACGCTAATATTAATAGACGCAGGAAGCGGATATGATTCATATCTTTGGAACACCGGTGATACTACTCAAACCATTTCAGTAATTTCTGCCATTGTGGATACGATCTGGTATGGAGTGACAGTTAGTTACAACTCAATTAATTACTCTGACAGTATGAAAATTACTTTTAAAGGCCCCGTGATTGATCTGGGTGATGATGATGGATTCTGTGAGGGAGAATCACTCGAACTGGATGCCGGAACTGGAAGTTACACATACCTTTGGTCTGATGGATCAACCGGACAAACATTAGCTGTAACAGTAACAGGAGAGTATTATGTAACTGTTACTGATACATCAGGTTGTACTGGTATGGATACTGTAATGATCACAAAATCAGCCGGACCTGTTGTAGATCTGGGGGCTGATCAGGAATTCTGTGAAGGCGATTCTGTTGTTCTGGACGCCGGAACCGGAAATTATTCATATTTCTGGTCTGATCAGAGTACAAACCAGACCCTGGTGGTGAAAACGGATGGTCAGGTACATGTAACGGTTACAGATCAATATGGATGTGTTGATAGTGATACAATTAACCTGACAACCAGAACGGGCCCAGCAGTTGACCTCGGAGGTGATACTGGTTTCTGTGAAGGAGAATCGGTAACCCTGGATGCTGGCTCTGGATATAACACCTACCTATGGTCGGATCAAAGCACTGGTCAAACTCTTGCAGTGTCTGCAGCCGGGGATTACCGTATTACTGTGACAGATGCTTTCGGTTGTAAAGGTTCCGATACTGTAACCATTTCTACTTATACATTACCACAGGTTACAATCGCAGTTCAGGATGGAATTCTAACGACTGACTTTACCAACGCTGTGGAATATCAGTGGTATTTGAATACGGCAATGATCCCAGGTGCAAATAGTGAAACATATGAACCTGATGTTTCAGGTAACTACCAGTTGCAAGTGGTTGATTTAAATGGATGTTCAAATTTCTCAAATACTATATTTGTCGAGGAGGTTTCTGTAGGATTTGATGAGGAGGATTTTTCTTTACTGGTTGAAATCTATCCTAATCCAACAACAACCGGAAAGTTCACGATTAAGTTCAAATCAGAGCTCTCCCCATCTGAAATCAGGATATTGGATATTACAGGTAATGTGATTTTCCACGAAAAAGACCTGATCATCCCATATAATTATGAGAAACCTATTAACCTGCAGAATATTTCAAAAGGATTGTACCTGATAATGATGGAATACAAAGCAGGGTGGGATGTAAGAAAACTGGTGATTGAATAAAGAAAAAAGGGATGGCATCTCTATCAACAATATGATATTCAAGAGATGCCATCCCTGTAAATACAAATTATTAGCGATCGGATCGATAAAGTTCAGCATTATCAAGGAATTTTGAGATATACTTAAAATTGCCTGAACATCAATATCCCGTGTATCCTATCGGTCCGACCGATTAGTCTTCTATCCAGCTTTCATTGCCTCAAGTACCCTTTCAGGTGTCATTGGCATCTGGTGCAACCGGGCGCCACATGCATCGAAAATAGCATTAGCTACGGCTCCACCAGCCGTGATGATGGATGGTTCACCTCCTCCTTCAGGAGGTTCATGGCGGGAATCTACCAGTACCGCTTCAACAACAGGAGTTCTTGAAAAACGCGCGATCTCATAAGTATCGAAATTGCGTGTTTTTACTTCACCCCAGTCGAATTCGACGTCTTCAGTAAGTGCGTAACCCAATCCCATGATGAGACCACCTTCGACCTGAAGTTTTGTGCCCAGTGGGTTCACTACAAGACCACAATCCTGAGCGCAGACCATTCGTATGGGCATCACTTCCCCTGTTTTCTTGTTAACTTCTACTTCCGCTATGGTGGCCACATAAGATCCGGCATCAAATCCCACTGCAATCCCAACTCCCTTTCCACTAGGTGATTTGATGGGTGTCCAGCCAAACGCATCGACAGCAGTTTTGATTGTATCCAGAACACGTTCATTTTTCGTGTTTTTCAATCTGAATTCAACCGGATCAATCCCCAGTTTATGGGCCATTACATCTATGTGTGATTCCCTGGCGAAAGTATTGGAATTATTATGCGGAGCTCTCCATGCACCAACAGGAAATGGATGCGCGCTGGGTTCCCCATCAGCATTTGTTCGGGTGGCAACTCTTTTATTCGGGAAATCGTAAAAGATCTGTGATCCCCTGGCTCCGGCAAAATATACGTCATAGTCCCATAGAGTGATCTTTCCATCATTGTTACATCCAGATTTAATGGTAATCGTTGTGGCGTTTCTGAAGTAATCATACATGAACTCCTCTCTTCGAGTATATGAAAGTTGTATTGGCTTCCCTGTTATTTTTGCCAGTTTGGCAGCTTCTATGGCCTGAGGATTATAAATTTTTCCTCCGAATCCACCACCCAGAAAATTTTCCTTCACATGCACTTTCTCAAGCGGCATTCCCAATTCTTTTGATACGGCTTCACGTGTTCCAAAAGGAGTCTGGGAGGATACCCACATGATTAGTTTATCACCTTCCATAACAGCCGTAGCTGAATGTGTTTCAATAGTAGAATGAGCCTTGTAACCATCATAGTATTCGTTTTCAACTACAATATCTGAAGCGCTCTCCCCGGCACCCAGGTCTCCCTCCGCTTCGACTACTCCTTCTTTAGTTCCAACTTTTTTCTGGAACTCGAATACTGTTTTATCATCTGCTTTGAAGGGCGCTGGAATTCCTATTAATAATATTACAGAAGAT
>JBHOSY010000095.1:0-17364 GCA_042584165.1 Bacteroidota bacterium
TACAGACTTTTATGTCCTGTCCCTCAATATGTTAGAATATCCAAGGAATCCCTAGCAATAAACCTTCACGTGGATTTTCATAGGGCGGATTATCCGGATAATAGGTGAATTCGGTCTCAGTAAAAAGTGTGTATTTATATGATATTTCGAGCTTATTTCTTCCTTTTTCCCTGGTTTTAATATTGTCTATCCTGTAAGAAACATGGGAGAAATGTCCACTACCCCGGCTTGATCACCCAGTTTCTCATCTTATTTTCAACTCTGCAAATTCTGCCCCATCATATATCTCCTCAACAATTGTTCCAGTGGAAATACCAGTATTGCAATTCCTACATTTATCCCGAAATCAACAATTGGGGTACTCTGGAGTCCCAGGTATCCCTGGGTAGCTGATTGAATGAATTCGATGATCATGATAAGTGTAAGTATGGATAAGCCGGCAGTGACAAATCGATATTTAACATTCTGACGTCTGAGACGTATTGATAGGATTACCAACCCAAGGAATAAAATGAATTCACTGGCATAGAACCATGGTGTTTTCCAGTATGGTGGATTAATTGTGAAATTGACCGGGTTACTTTCCTGTATACGCCCGAAAGTATCTCTGGATCTGACCTGTAAGGTATATATTCCTGGCTGTAAATAGTTGAAGTTAATAAAATTGCCTTTGATCCATTCTGACCAGTTTTCCATCATCCCAATTAACATGTACTGGTACTCAATATTTAGAAGACCGAGGTAATCAGGCTGGACGATCTCAAAAGTGAGGATATTTTCATTGTAATTTAACTGGAATTTCGCCTCATTCTTTAATCTTCCCACGTTGGTTCTTACAGCTTTAAATATCAGGCTATTATATACGTAACTTTCATCATCTTCAAATTCCGGATCAAATACATATATGTTATTGTCACCCGCAATTAACCAGTATTTATCCTGTGATGGAGTATAGTATATGTATGTGAGATTTGGAAAAAGTGACAGGTATTCAAAAACAATGGGTTCACCAGAGTCCTCCAGAAGATACCATATCTTGCCGTTGTATATCCATGCGTTCCCGTCAAATGTTTTTATATAAGAAACAGGAAGGCCAATTTTGTTCACCAGATCCACATCTCGTTTAATCATATTATCTTCATAATAAAAGTATCCCTGGTCATTAATGAAATATGGTTTTTGATTGATCCGTGTTATCAGGGGAGTGTTAAAGAAATTATTGGAATATGTGAATTCATCATCCAGAACGATCGAAGTATCAGTTCTATGGGCCAGGTAAATCAGGTTGGGGCTCCCCAGCCAGAGCTGGTCTTCAATGTCCTCATATACAGACAATATCACTTCATCGAATTGGATGATATCCAGTTCCATCCAGATTTCTGAAATGAATTCATACAAACGGATTGACCTGTCATAGCAACTGAGGATCAAATGTTGTTTATCCGGGCTCACAAATAGGAATTGAACCGCTTCATCTATTATTTGTGTGGCAGAATCACCCGCAATCTCATATACACCTGAAGGACCTGACACCAATATTTTTTTTCCGTATTTAGTAATCTGTTCACATTTTGTATCCAGTCCTTTAATTGCCTTATAAACATATCTGCTTGAAATCAGCTCTTTTCTTGTTCTTCTAACATATTCATATTCTTTCTCAGGAATCTTTTTAATGGTGCTCTCACTTTTCTCCTTCCTTTTCCTGCCAAAATTCAGGAAACTTTTACGTTCTTTTTTCTTTTTTTCAGTAACGGGTTGATCCTTGACAGTTTTTTTCTTGCGGGAAGTTTCTTGGGTATCACGGACTCTTTTTTCCCTTTGTACATAGTAAACTACATTTTTGTAATCTTTTACCTGATCAAAGGAGTATGCTCCGGTACTTGTTGTGACATAAAGTTTCCCGTTAATGTTGTTGATCGAAATTGGGTTACCTTCCAGACCCTGGTAATTTGAGAAAGATTTTACAGGTAATTCAGGCACTACCCTTGACAATCCAAATGTATGTGCTATCCATAAACCTTGATTATTATCACTATACAATGAAAACACTTCATTATCAGGTAAACCATTTCTAAAATTGATATGTTGAAAAAATGCAGTATCTGCTATATTACAGATAAAACATCCGTTATCCAGTGTTCCCACTCCAAATAGTTCTTCATTAATCCAGGTGCCATCAATGATTTCATGATCACCCTGAATAATCTTATGGGAATGTGGAAGACTAACTGCTTTTTCTCCATCAAATTTGAACAAATTTCCAGCGTAAGTACCTGCCAGATATATACCCGTAATAAAATTCCTATTCACAAATACAAGGCCTGAAGTATCAGGCATATAAAATGTATTCCCGGTACTATTAATAGTGGATAATGAGCGTATACTGTTATCAGATAAGTTGAGATATAAGGAATCATTCAATTCAAAAAGATAATTCAGGTATTGGATATCGCCCTCTATCTCATATGTTATTTCTATTTCACCAGATTCTGGATCATATTTTATAAGCTTGGTCTCACATACAAAATATATCTCTCCATTATGACAAAGTGTCTGATCGAAGAGTTCATTATGTGTATCAATACCCTCAGATAAAGAGGTATATTCAAATTTATTATTCCTGAAATCAACTTTTCCGAATTCATTTAAACAGCCTGCATAGAGTATATTGTTTTCATCAATTGTAAGTGATAGTACAGCACTTGGGGTGGTAATGAGTTCCCAATTAACTCCATCGTATCGTAGAATTCCAGATCTATTGGCTATACAAATAAGACCGTTCTGATCCTGGATGATATTGAAATTGAGGTGATCTATATTTGGGAAATCAGGCTTTGCATGGGTAATGAGATAATCCCCCGTTTGTCCGGATGCAGTGATAAGAAACAAGAGCATCAATGCGGATGTAAAGAAAAATTTCATCACAGAGTCAAAAAAAGGTATAATTAAGATATTCCCGGGAATATAAATATAAGAATTTGTGTTGGAAGGAGTGTTATGAATTTTCTAAATAGCGGATGGTTGAACCATTTCTTATTTCCAGGAATTTAAAATCCCGGGTTAAATGAGTCTCTACTTCAAGTTTCAAATTTGTAGGAGTATAAAAGGATAATTAATGATACATGTACCCCTTTGACTATTTTAGATCCTTTACAAATCATCAGCATACCCTTTTTATTCATTTTTATATCAAATTCATAATAACATCGAATTATTGATGATCTTTGACATTGTTTTCTGATATATATGTAACTATCGATAAATATCAATTTTTTTACTATGAAAAGGACATCAGTATATTTCGTATTTTTTTTGTTAATCAGCGCATTTAATGTTAATAGTCAATCCCAGGATGGCTGGATTGAATTGTTCAGTGGAAAGGATCTTAAGGGTTGGAAACAACTTAATGGGAAAGCAGAATACAAAATAGAGGATGGTATGATCGTCGGTATTTCCGTTCCTAAAGAATCCAATAGTTTTCTTGCCACAGAAAAAATGTATGATGATTTCATACTGGAACTTGAAATAAACGTAGAAGCTCCCCTGAATTCCGGGATTCAGTTCAGGAGCAACAGTTTACCTGATTTTAAAAAAGGCAGGGTGCATGGCTATCAATGTGAAATTGATCCTTCTGGCCGTGCATGGAGCGGTGGAATTTATGATGAAGCCCGCAGAGGTTGGTTATATAATCTTGCAAGTAATAAAGCTGGACAAAATGCTTTTAATGTGGGTGACTGGAATACATACAGGATTGAAGCAATCGGTAATACAATACGGACCTGGATCAACGGTGTGATGTGTTCGAATCTGGTGGATAATGAAACTTCTTCTGGTTTTATTGCCCTTCAGGTTCATGAAGTGGGTAACGATCCAAATAAAATCGGCAAGACGATTAAATGGAAAAACATCCGGATTAAAATAAGAGATCTCGAGACATCCAGGATGAAAGCTGATCCGGGTGTTCCGGAAATTAATTTAATCCCTAACACCCTCAGTCAATCCGAGATAAGAAAAGGATGGCGTCTTTTATGGGATGGGAAAACGAGTAACGGCTGGAGAGGAGCCAAATTGGATCATTTCCCGAAAGAAGGCTGGGAAATGGAAGATGGAATTCTTGAAGTACTGGAATCTGGTGGAGGTGAATCTGAACATGGAGGGGATATAGTAACTATGGAGCGATTCAGCAATTTTGAACTTGAACTTGATTTCATGATAACAAAAGGAGCAAACAGTGGGATCAAATACCTTGTCCAGACCGAACTTAACCTGGGCGTGGGTTCTGCAATTGGTCTTGAGTACCAGCTTCTGGATGATAACTTAAATCCGGATGCTAAAAACGGTGTAGAAGGTAACCGGACATTAGCATCATTATATGATCTGATCCCAAGGGAAAACCTTTCTGAAGGAGGACAAGATATCCGTTTTACCGGGATTGAACAATGGAACCGGGCCAGGATTGTTGTAAATGGTGATCATGTGGAACATTGGATTAATAACATAAAGGTTGTTGATTACGATCGGGGTTCACAACTATTCAGGGCGCTTGTACAGAAAAGCAAATACAAGAACTGGCCAATGTTCGGTGAATGGCAGGATGGTCATATACTTTTACAGGACCATGGAAATGCAGTTCGTTTCAGGAGTATTAAGATCAGGGAGTTCTAGATTCAGAGAGGGTTTACTTACTGTTTTCGTTGCTTGAGTCTTTTGATTAAATTTACCTGATTTATAACTAAATCTATTTTTTCATGAAAGCTCAATATTTCCTAATAGCCATCATGCTTGGAATACTATGTATTTCCTGCAAAGACAAACCAAAAGATGCCGTGAAAACTGATGAGGCAAAATCTGGTAGTGTTCAATTAATCACCCTGGATCCCGGACATTTCCATGCTGCCCTGGTACAAAAACAGATGTACGATGAGGTAGATTTAACAGTTCATGTGTATGCCCCGGATGGTCCCGATGTTCAGGATCATTTAAACAGGATCAATGGATTTAATACACGTGAAGAATCTCCAACGGCCTGGATTGAAGAGATCTATACCGGATCCAATTTTCTGGATAAAATGATCAGTGACACAAAAGGGAACCTGGTGGTTGTTTCCGGAAACAACGCGAAGAAAACAGATTATATTATGGAATCAGTGAAAGCTGGATTCAATGTTCTGGCTGACAAGCCCATGGTGATCGATCCTGTTAAATTTCCATTGCTGGAACAGGCATTTCTAGAAGCAGATAAAAATGGAGTTCTGTTATATGATATAATGACAGAGAGACATGAAATAACAACGATGCTTCAGAAGGAACTGGCACTTATTCCGGAATTATTTGGAGAACTTGTTGCAGGAACTCCTGAATATCCCGCCGTTACAAAAGAAAGTGTGCATCATTTCTTTAAATATGTTTCTGGAAATCCAATTAAAAGACCCGTATGGTTTTTCGATGTTTCACAACAGGGAGAGGGGATGGTTGATGTAACTACCCATCTCGTAGATCTTATCCAATGGGAATGTTTTCCTGATGAGATTATTGAGTATCCACAAGATGTTGAGATCATTTCTTCATCAAGGTGGCCTACACTGCTTACTCCTGCTAAATTTAAAACTGTGACAAGGGAAGAAGCTTATCCTGATTTTCTGAAGAAGGATATCAAGGATGACTCAATTCTGAATGTATTCTCCAATGGTGAAATCAATTATAAAATTAAAGGGATTCATGCCAAAGTATCTGTAACCTGGAATTACCAGGCACCAGAAGGCACAGGTGATACACATTACTCAATCATGCGTGGGACAAAAGCAAATCTGATTATTCGCCAGGGTGAAGAGGAAAATTATAAACCCACATTATATGTTGAGAACAGCGGTGATACACCAAAGGGCGAATTTGAATTAGCCATCCTTAAAACAGTCGAAAATATTTCTAAAAAATATGATGGGCTGAGCGTATCAAAAAATGGAGATTTCTGGCTTATAAACATCCCGGAAAAATACAAGATTGGTCACGAAGCACATTTCGGTCAGGTAACGGAGAAATATCTTAAATACTTGAGGGTTGGTAAATTACCTGATTGGGAAGTCCCCAATATGCTCGCCAAGTATTATATCATCACAGAAGCCCTGAAGAAAGCTGAAACTGTAAACTAACCGGATTAACTGAGATGCTTAAAATTAATCATGACTTAAATCCTGAAGGATTAAAGGAGAAGTTGGAGAGATTCTGGCAACTTTCCGGAGAGAAAATCAGATTGATCCAAATTGAATATGATCCTTCACGTGGATCACCTGTGTTTACAGCCAAGGGAAAATATACTACGCGCGGATGGACTGAATGGACCCAGGGGTTTCAATTCGGATCCGCAATACTCCAGTTTGATGCCACTGGCGATCATTTTTTTCTGGATTATGGGAAAGAAAATACCCTAAATCTTATGGCTCCACATATCAGTCATATGGGGGTACATGATCACGGATTTAATAATATCAGCACTTATGGAAACCTTTTCAGGGTTATGAAAGAAGGAAAGATACCTCATAACCAGTGGGAGCAGAATTACTATGAAATGGCACTAAAAGTTTCTGGTGCAGTGCAGGCAAGCCGTTGGACCGAAATAATAAATGGTGGCTTTATCCATTCATTTAATGGGCCTCATTCTCTGTTTGTTGACACATTAAGATCCTGCCGTATTCTGATGCTAAGTCATGGTCTGGGTCATGTATTACAGGTTGAGAATGACGTAAAGATTAACTTATTGAAGAGAGCGTTACATCATATAAGATCAACTGCTCATTTTTCAGTGTATTATGGGGAAGGACGCGATAATTTCGATGTATGGGGTCGAACTGCACACGAGTCTGTTTTTAACACTGTGGATGGAAATTATCGTTGCCCGAATTCACAACAGGGATTTTCGGGATTTTCAACCTGGACAAGGGGACTTGCCTGGGGGATGTGCGGTTTTGCCGAAGAACTGGAATTTTTACAGACAATTTCCGACGAAGAATTAAGAGAATTAGGAGGAAGAGAATATTGGGAATCTCTTATGTTGAAAGCTGCAAAAGCTACATGTGATTATTATATTGACAATACACCACAGGATGGCATTCCGTACTGGGACACCGGTGCTCCAAACTTGCACAGGCTTGGACTTGGAGATTATCTTTATAGAAATGCTGATCCTTTTAATCACTATGAACCGGTGGATAGTTCAGCAGCAGCTATTGCTTCACAGGGGTTAATGAGGCTCGGAAATTATCTCCAGAATCAAAATGATAAAGACGGGGATAGGTACTGGCAGGCAGGATTGACTGTCATTGACAGGCTTTTAGAAGCACCGTATCTGAGTGAAGATCCGGACCATCAGGGACTTATATTGCATTCTGTTTATCATCAACCTAACAGATGGGATCATCTTCCTGAGGGATCAAATATACCTTACGGTGAATCAGGTATGTGGGGTGATTATCATGCCAGAGAGGCTGCATTGTATGTCTGGCGGTTAATAACAAAAGAACCATATTATACATTTTTTAATATACTCAAATAATAACTGTGACTAACACGATTAGTAGCCTTTCAAGATTGTGTGTTCATACCATTACTACAAAGCCGTGGCCCATAGAAATTTCGATTGAAAAATTTGCTGCAGCGGGAGTAGGAGGGATTTCCGTTTGGAGAGAGGCATTAGAAGGTCGGGAAATTAAGGTAACCGGACAAAACATTCGGGATGCAGGTCTGGAGGTTATAGCACTTGTCCGTGGAGGCTTTTTCCCTTCTGTTAACAAAGAATATAGAGTAAAAGCAGTAAATAATAATAAAAAAGCAATTAAAGAGGCTTCAGATCTGGGAGCGCCAATGGTAGTACTTGTTTGTGGTGCTGATCCGGATCAATCCCTGCAGGAATCCCGTAATCAGATCAGGGAAGGTATTGAAACCATTCTTCCGATGGTGGTGGATCATGGAATAAAGTTAGCTATTGAACCACTCCATCCAATGTATGCTGATACTCGTTCAGCAATTACTACCATGCAGCAGGCCAATGAGCTTGCTGAGTATTTTAATTCTGATCATGTTGGAGTGGCTGTTGATGTTTATCATTTGTGGTGGGATCCAACACTTGAAGAAGAAATAATAAGATGTGGGAAACATGATAACCTGTTTGCATTCCATATATGTGACTGGTTGTCGCCAACGGAAGACATGCTGAATGACCGGGGTTTGATGGGAGAAGGATGTATTCCAGTTAAACAGATTCGTGGCTGGGTTGAAAAAGCCGGGTTTAAAGGATACAATGAAGTAGAAATATTTTCAACTCGATTCTGGTCCGGGGATCAAGATACATTCCTGGAAAATATTATTAAAGCGTATAAAAAGGACAGTTAAAAATTTATAAAAATGACAATGCAATTATCCCTCTTAATCAGTGGATTTCTGGTAATAACCACAATTACGAATTCCCTGGCTCAGCAGATGGAAAAACTGGACAGGGGAACTGTTGCGTTAACAAAGGGCAAAGGCAGGGTATTTATAAGTTGGCGGTTATTAAAGGAGGATCCTGAAGATATCAAATTTGATATTTACCGTCTTGAAATTGGAAAGGAAGAATTCGAAAAGCTCAATTCCAGCCCTGTTGGTAGAACCTGTTTCATGGACATTGGTGCCATGGACGGGGGTGCATATCGATATAAGGTAGTCACTGCAGGTATGGACCATCAATTAGAATTGCATTCAGCCTATGTTTTTGTATTTGGATATGAAAGACCTTATCTCAGTCTGAAGCTAAAAGGTAACAAAACAGTGAGAAATGTTGGCATTGCGGATCTTGATGGGGATGGACGCTATGACTATACTGTTAAATATCCCAACTTCAATGTCGATCCATATGAACAGGAGGGATATTGGAAGAGAAGTCCTGAACCTTTTCATTTGGAGGCATATGATGCGGATGGTAAGTTCATGTGGAATTATAATATGGGTTGGTCAATTGAAACGGGGGTATGGTATTCCCCTTATATGGTTTTTGATATTGACCAGGATGGAAGAGCAGAAGTCTATGCAAAAGCCGGTGAAGGCGATCCCCGGCAGATGGATGGCCATGTAGTTGACGGTCCGGAATACCTTGTGAAGATAGATGGTATGACCGGGAAGATCATTGAAAAGATACCGTGGCTTTCAAGGGATGGATTTGAAAGGTATAATTTCTGGTGTCGTAATTTTCTCACCCTGGCTTATCTTGATGGGAAATCACCATCTGTGATCATACAGCGGGGGACATATACGATAATTAAAACAGCAGCATATCACAAGGACCTCAGTCAACAATGGTATTGGGAATCCTCCGGTGAATATGAATCCTACAAAGGAAAGGGACAACACAGTTTGATGAGTGCAGACATCGATGAGGATGGCAGGGATGAACTGATCATCGGTTCTGCTGCCCTGGATGACGATGGCGTTCCTTTGTGGTGCACCGGGCTTG
This sequence comes from Bacteroidota bacterium, assembly GCA_042584165.1. Taxonomy (GTDB): domain Bacteria; phylum Bacteroidota; class Bacteroidia; order Cytophagales; family Cyclobacteriaceae; genus JBHOSY01. Next base: position 9,482 of record JBHOSY010000095.1, read on the forward strand.
GTCACAATGACGGGGGACATATTGGAGATATAGACCCTGGGAGACCGGGTTTAGAGATATTTTACGGGATTGAAAAGTCCATACCCAGATATGGTGTATGCCTGGTGGAAGCCAGAACCGGTAAGATAATCTGGGGATATGAAGGCAGTACTGTTCATGTTCATGGCCAGGGGATGGCCGGAGATATCGACCCGAATTATCCAGGAATGGAATGTTATGCAGGTGAAGCCAAAGGCGGCAGTAAGTATTTCCTGTACTCAGCTGAAGGAGAACGGCTGAGTGATGAAAGCATGGGTACATTGAATCCATATCCGGTTTGGTGGGATTCAGATGAGATAAAAGAACTTGTGGTAAATGATAAACTTACCCGGTATCCTGATCATGAAATCCTGCAATTGGATGGAAGGGTAATATTTGTTGGAGATATAATTGGTGATTGGCGTGAGGAGATCATAACTTCTTTACGAGGAGAATTGCGAATTTACAGCACATCTGAAATGACTGATACCAGGAAAATCACTTTGGCTCAGGACAGACAATATCGCCTTGGACTTTCCAGAAGTACAATGGGATATTATGCGCCTCCACAACTAGGAATCAGTAAATAGTATTGATTAATATTTAAGATAATAATATGGCTGAACACAGGATAGGAATCATTATGAATGGCGTAACGGGAAGGATGGGTACGAACCAGCACCTGATGCGTTCAATTGTTGAGTTCATAAAACAGGGAGGTATTAAAACCGCAGATGGAGATGTAATAATACCTGATCCCGTTCTCGTTGGACGGAATCCTGATAAACTGGAAAAATTAATGGAAATGTCTGGTGTAAGTAAGAGTACAACAGATATTGAATCAGTTATTGATGATCCTGACTACTCCATTTACTTTGATGCTCAGACAACGGGAAGAAGAGCCGAAGGTGTCAGAAGAGCTGTAAAAGCTGGTAAGCATGTGTATTGCGAGAAACCGACAGCCACTGATACTAAAACAGCCCTTGAATTGTACAGGATATGCCAACAGGCCGGTGTGAAAAATGGTGTGGTTCAGGATAAACTATGGTTGCCCGGAATATTGAAACTTAAAAACCTGATTAATGAGGGATACTTCGGTAGGATATTATCCGTTCGAGGTGAATTTGGTTACTGGGTGTTTGAAGGACATACAATCCCGGCTCAACGGCCTTCCTGGAATTACCGGAAAGAAGATGATGGAGGCATCATCGTAGATATGTTATGTCATTGGCGATATGTGTTGGATAATATTTTTGGCAAAGTTAAAGCAGTATCCTGTCTTGGAGCCACACATATTCATGAACGAATTGATGAAAGTGAACAACCATATAAGTGTACAGCCGATGATGCTGCTTATGCCACGTTTGAATTAGAGAATGATATTATTGCGCATTTCAACTCATCATGGTGTGTGAGGGTGAGAAGAGATGACCTGCTGACAATCCATGTAGATGGAACCAAAGGATCAGCTGTCGCTGGATTGCGGGAGTGTGTAATTCAACCGTATAATGATACTCCACGACCAGTCTGGAATCCTGACATACCTCAACCTATAAATTTTTATAAAGGTTGGAGTCCAGTCAGGGATGGCATAACATACGATAATGCTTTTAAGGCACAATGGGAACTTTTCCTGAAACATGTAGTAAAGGATGAACCATTTCCATGGACATTACTTGAAGGGGCTAAAGGAGTACAGCTTGCTGAAAAGGGGTTGGAAAGCTGGGACAAGAGATCGTGGATTAATATACCAGAAATTCAATAATAATCTAATGAAAAAGGTAGCACTTATAACGGGTGGCACAAGAGGTATTGGTTTGGGAATAGCTAAATATCTTGCCAAGGAAGGTATTGATCTGGCTTTAAATGGAGTTCGCGAGGAAAGCAGGGTTGAAAGTGTGCTGGAGGAGTTGAGAAAAACAGGAACCGACGTAATTTATTGCCAGGGGGATATTTCAGATATGTCATCCAGGCACAAAATAATCACTAGTGTGTACGATCATTTTGGCAGATTGAACATACTGGTAAATAATGCAGGAGTTGCTCCAAAAGAAAGAAAGGATATTCTTGAAGCTTCTGAAGATAGCTTTGAGTATGTTATTAAAACAAATCTACAAGGGCCATATTTCCTTTCGCAATCGGTTGCAAATTGGATGGTTGAGCAGGCGGCGGTTGATTCATCATTCAATGGTTGTATCATAAATGTTTCGAGTATTTCTGCCACAGTTGTTTCAGTTACCAGGGGGGAATATTGCATCGCTAAGGCAGGACTCAGTATGGCAACACAGTTATTCGCTGCACGGTTGGGGGAATTTAATATTCCGGTATATGAAGTCAGACCTGGTATAACTGAAACCGATATGACTTCTGCCGTTAAGGAAAAGTATAATAAATTGATCGATGAAGGATTGACCGTGCAGAAACGATGGGGATTTCCCGGCGATGTTGGAAAAGCTATTGCTGCGCTCGTAAGAGGTGATTTTCCTTATTCTACAGGACAGGTGATTATGATAGATGGAGGACTGACAATGCAGAGGTTGTAAATATGGAATACAATTGATTTATCTATTTTCACCTTCACCTTAGCCTCAGACTCAACCTTACCTTGTTTATCTGTTGATTCGTTTATCCCGTGGCTATTACCACGTGGATGCTCGACACTGTATGTCGGCATTTGTTTATTCGACGAATCGATATCAACTTCCTGCTTCTCATCAGCCTTAGCCTCTTCCCCGACTTCAGGCCTCGGACTTCCAGCTTCCATCCTCATCCTTATCTAAACCTCACTTCATAAATTATAGAGATATTTGCTGCAATGCAACACCCACGGGCAGAACAGCCAGATGTTTAATCCTGGTCAACCTGTCCAGCAACTCATCAAGGTATGAGGAAGTAATTGGCCCCCATCCTTCCCCATCCAGGCCATGTGTATTAAAAATAAACCAGCCTGATTCGAGTTCCAGAAATTGATTAATCTCATCATCCAGAAACTTATCGATATTTTCGGGACCCTGACTTATACAGGTAAGTCTTTTCTGGCCTATATAAGGCATTGAATTAACAGCTTTATGACCGGTCCGATATGCCAGCACCTTCGGATCAAGGTATTGCTCTAATTCAGATGATGATGCATTAAAAGGAAAGTTGAATATTGATTCTTCAGCCTTGAAATCGTCAAGGTTTTCTGAAAAGTAGTCAAGGCATTTATCGATCAGGTTTGTAGCTTCAGAAAATGGTAGTTCTGGCAGGTTAGCATGTTTATAACCATGGGGCATGATCTCATGTCCTCTTTTTTGTAAATCGTTCCATAATTCAAAATCTCCAACATTTTTCGGGGATACATATTCGTTGGGAGATTTCATCTTTGGAAGATGTGCACCAGCCGTTATGTTTAAACAAGCAGAAAGTTTATACTTTTCATGGATTTCTGCCGTTCTGAGAAATGATTTCTTGAATCCATCATCAAAACTGAGGGAAATGATATGTGTTTTCTTGATCGCCTTGTCTGAAGAACATGCCTGAATTCCAGTAATCCCGGCAGCTACTGCCAATCCGGATGTCTTTATAAATTCTCGTCTATTGATTGCCATATGAAAATAATTTATTGAATCTATCAATTTCTGAATGTATATCGGTACCATGATAAAACCATAACTTCCCGTGTAATCTTACTGTTTCTCCTGGCGGGCAATCAGGGAAACTGGGATCTGCATGCATACAGGGACAATCCGGATTTCCCCATGGATGGCTGCAACCTTCCCAAGCAGTAAGGATCCAGCGATTTCCTGATTCGGAATTAACTACCACGACAGGACATCCTATGATTTTATTATCGTTTGTGAGTGCTTTATATCCTTCTGCCTGTCCGAGCATTACACATACCTGCGTTTGCATATCCGTTAGTACCGTATCTTGAGTTCTGTTTGTTAGCCATATCTCCATATCAACATGTTCTTTTCCAGGCATAGCTTTGGCACCAATATCTATGTTGCCGGGTAATTTCCAGAGGTTTTGATAACTGCCATCCCCTAGCTCATTCCAGTCACTATTTAAAATCTCTTTCAGTTGATAGTCATAGACCGAAGGTATATGCTTGTGTCCGAGGAAAGTAAGGCCATATTGTGTCATTACAGCTTCGGGGAGATCAAGTACCAGGAAATCATTTTCACTCCAGGGAAGAAAAACACTTAATTTGGTTCCTCGCATAGGGCTGAGCATTCCATCCCTGAAACTTATCCTCGGATGTCGTCCTCCTGGAAATGGTCTCATTTTTATCATTTTCGATGAACTTTTGCCTGATATGGATTGATCCAGTTTCCCTAATTCCGAATCAACCTTGTCCGTATCCCAACGAAAAACCTTCGCTATTTCATCTACTGTGTATTTATGGTCCAAGGCCATATTCCGGAGCCAGTACTCACTTCTTTCCCTTGTCGCAATAACCTCATCCGGTAAAATAGGGTCATGTCCAGCCAGGGTATACCTTTCTTCCAGAAGAGGGTCTTTGATTGGTTCATCTGGAATATAGGGCTGAAGGTCTTTCATGGCAATAACAGTGTATTTATTCTCTTTCAGATAGTTCATTAATGAATCAAATACCTGTGGTTCAGTAGTTACCCATGGATGTGCAGGATCGGGAATTCCATGAAATTGCAAAACAGTTATTTCACCATCTTTAACGGATTCGAGTACCTTTTTAAAATGATCGAGAGAAATTCCGGGATAAGAATCACTTGTGGTTGGAATTAATAATGGATGGTGCCTATTAGGATTGTATCCCGGACCCGGTTTCAATTCACCATAAGGAATTTCTGGCTGCATACCTCGTCTTGCATATTTTATTCCCATGGTTTTCAGAGCTTCAATGGCCTCAGGTCCAAAGAAATTTCCGGTATGCGCATAACTCACAGGTTTAGGAATCCCAACCTGCCGGAGCATCCATTCAACCAAGCCAAGTTCACCTTCGAGTTGAGAGGCATTTTTAGGTTGTGAAAAGTCTGAATGTGTCCAACTGTGATTTCCAATTTCAAATCCCATTTTATACAGTTCGGCTACTTCCTGCCAGTTTAGAAAATTCAATGTATCAATCATCCAAGCATAGGAAATGAAAAATGTTGCATTGAAACCATGCTTTTTAAGAACCGGTGCTACATAAGTCAGGTGTGACTTGACAGCATCATCGAAAGTCAATACAACCAACTTATCCGGTACTTTCCTTTTCTCACTTTTATTTTCAGATTGTTCCGGGGATTTGCATCCCATGAAGAATAATCCGATAAGTAGACAAGTAACTATAACAGTTCGCATTTTTATAGATTCTTATTCATGAAATAGACTCCTATCTAGATTTCCCAGCTATGTGATTTCAAATATTTTTCTTTATTGGGCATATCAAAGATCTTCCTGGCATTCTGATGCATCAGGTCATCAGTAAGTTTAAGTGCTTCATCAAGGCTTATCCATTGTTGATCTACCAGTTCACATAAGGACTGAATAACTCCCTGACGCGCCATTACTGTATGGCCCAATATGGGTTCAACAGGAATGTAATCCCCACCCAGGGTCAATACCTTGTTGTTTGGACATGTTACAATAAATTTTTTAAGGAAATCTACTGAAGCCACAGGATTGATAATCCAGGCCCAACACATATCCAGAACAGCATTGGTGTATTGCTTGCTTACGGCAAGTAACTCCTCATAATATGGGTAAGCAATATGGAAGAAGACGAAAGTGGCTTCAGGCTTGTGCCTGCAAAGATCACTGGCAGCTTCAGTATTTCCGGCCACACGCGATAAAGGCATGTTATTTTCACCGGCATAGTATCCAGTATGGATTTTTACTGGAAGATTGTATTCCACGGATTTATCGACTGCATACCAGAACAGGTGATCTTCTAACTTTTTACGTTGATCGTGTTTAAGCTCATCACCATTCAACATTCTTTTAAATACCGGAGCGGCTTCTTCATATTCCGTAGGAAGAAAATCTATATCCCGACTGTATGCTATTGCAGCTTTCACACCAATTGCGTAGTCTCCATATTTATTAAACCATGCATTGATCACCTTGTACCAGTCATCCAAATCAGTAACCTGTAAACTGAAAGCGTTAGCCATTTCTTTAATATTGAACCAGCTGAAGAATCCATCAATTCGAAGATCCTGCATCAGCAGAAGCGGTGATTCGGTTTCATTGATCGTGTGGGTAAGACTATTTACATGACAGGATTCAATTTTGGCTTTTTCCTGTAATACATATTTATATAGTCCCGGTTTAAGTAGATTGTCGAATTTCTGCTGTAATTCCGGTATTGTTGTTTTGTCCAGGTTTTCAATTCCATATAAATCACGTATTGAGATGGCAGAAGCTTGTCCATATCCTGTATTTTTTACATATGGCCAGTAAGGTTCCATTAAGGGCCATTTATCGATAGGATCTACTTCTTTGGATTTGAATTTCTCCATATCCTCATACGACATTCCTGCGGATACTAGATCGCTGTCAATATAATGACTGAAAAGGATAGACCAGTCGTTGACGAGATTCTTGGGAGGTGTTTCAGATAGTCGGTCACTTTCATCCATCAGGTGTTCATGTGTATCGATGAAAACAGTATTATTTACCTTTTCATGGATCTGTCGATACACTTCGGAGGATGAGTATTTGCCGGTATTGATATTTGTAGTTTTGTTGCTAGTGTCGCAAGATGAGCCGACTACAGATAATCCCGCAAGTGCACCAAATCCGGATAAAGCCTTTCTTCTGGATATATTATTTGATTTTTCTGGTTTTTTCTTTGAATGTGACATAATATTTTAGTTTAAAAAGTCTAATACAAGATAGTGATTTTTTTCTGAAGCTTTATAGAACCAGGGATGCCATCTCTATCGGGAGTAATGTAATTTAGAGATGGCATCCCTGGTACTTTCTGAAGAAATGCATTTTAGAGATGGCATCTTAAAATACCTTCGGTAGATCCTTCCTCCGTCAGGATGACAGCACGCTAATCAGGCCAAGCTTTTGCTTGGCCTGATTAGATATCCTTGTCATTCCGAGTATGCGAGGAATCTGCCAAATTTTATAATATATGAAGAGATGCCATCTCTCTATACAGTATTGTAGTTTAGAAATGACATTTCTAAAAAAAGATGGCATTCCTATACCATTCATATAATACCATATGCATCATTACTAATTAATGTCGACATTCAAATAACAATAATTTCATTCGGCAGATGGATTTCAAAGACAAAATACAACTTGGTAATACTGGCCTTAAGGTTGGACGTTTAGGTATCTCATCCAACTATGGTGCACCGGCTGATGCTTATGAAGAAGCTTATGAAAGAGGATGTAATTATTTTACATGGGGTTCATTTATGAAGGGTAGATCCCGTGAAATGAGAAAGGCAATGAGAAATATGATTGCAAGGGGGGAGAGAGATAAGTTGGTAATTTCCTTTTTAAACTACTCACATAGCCAATTTCTTACTGAAAGATCAGTCAGGCGGGGACTCAGGCATTTAGGTACTGATTATGGTGATGTTTTGTTACTGGGTTGGTATAGAAAGGGTTTTAAACAATGGATAGACGGTGCATTAAAATTGAAGGAAAGGGGTATAATCCGGGCAATCGGAATAACCAGTCATAATCGCTCACTATTCCCTGAACTCGCAAAAGAAGGGATCTTCGATATATTTCATGTCAGATACAATGCTGCTAACAGTGGGGCTGAACAGGATGTATTCCCATTCCTGGATACAGAAAACAGGCCGGGAATTATTGCTTTTACCGCTACGAGATGGGGGCAATTACTTAAACAGAATAAAATGCCTCTCAACTCGAAGGTGAACTTGGCTTGG
>JBHOSY010000096.1:0-17239 GCA_042584165.1 Bacteroidota bacterium
GTGGGAATGAGGGTGGGAGCATCGTTTGGTCTAGATTCTTTTTTGTTTCGTTTTTTCTCAGCAATGGAGAAAAAATGAAAGTACAATAATTGAACCCTTAAATTATAATTTGAATACTAGTTTCATTATAGTTTCTATCTCACCTTATGAATTAATTATCTCGCACCTTTGGCGCTTAAATGATTTAGTAAATCAAAATCCCCGGGCTAAGCCCGGGGCACATGGATTTTGCCCCGTTGGGGCTTAGCAAACTCAGGATTAGAAAATCCTCGTTACAAACAAGGTTTAATTGTGGAAGGTTTATCTTATTGGTGATCTGCCTTCGCAAAAGCTTCAGCAGACGAAGTAATACCAACAAGGGCAGAGAACATGTGCAGTAAAAAACCCCTGTAGGATTAGTCGAAATCATACAGGGGCTTTTGATAAAAAGAATTCTCATTTAACCGGAGGGAGAATTTGGTTTCTCGTCATTCCCTTCTTTCATTGCATTCAGTTTTTCCTTCCTGGCTTGATTACCAATAACATCTCTGTCATACGTATTTTCAAATCCATTTTTATTAGATCTTAATGCAATTTCTGATTCAATATTTAGCCGTTCATAATATGGATAATTGGTTAAATCAGCTACGTCAACGATTGCTAATGGTAACGTTTCCACCCGTGGGGGACTTGATCCGTAATCAGTTATAGCCGTATGTGTTAATTGTTGGCCATTCGCATCTCTTACATATTCTTCAAAATCAACTGGACATCCAGTAACCCAAAATCTTGCCCTATAATTCGGATCTTCATTACTTGTGGAGCAAGCTATTTTGTTGTAAAAATAGCGATCACCAAAACTATCAACAGCAATTCCGTGTTTTCTTTCACCACTTGTTGATTGATTGTTTCTACAGTCTTCTATGTGAGGAGGCATAGTTTTAATTGGTTAGGTTTAACATTGATTTAGTCTGGTTATAATCACAGCGTGTAGAAAGATAGTAATTCAATATTTTATTATGAAAGATTTTTTTAACTAAAATTATTGAATATCAATGATTTACGTTGTGGCAGCACCCATTAGTATTAATTAACAGAGATAATGAAACCATAATATAGTTGGATTTTCTGCAGTAGCTTCCTTCTCCTTAAGAAGAGGGATTAAGGGTGAGGTATAGGCTAGATTAAACATTGGTTAGGGACGCTCTGTCTCTATGTCCACGAAAACCCCTCACTCTCAATATCATTTTCCTCCGGGAAATCTCTGAAACTGGATCATTGATCGCTTTCCAGGATATGTGGGTGGGATCCATTTAGGAATCAGTAACCAATCAAATCATCTGAATCCCGTACTTTTTAGAAAGGCCATGGTAACAGATGCGTCTATTAAATAACCGTTTTTCATAGAGATAGTTATAAAATAACCGTTTTTCATTGACAATACCTTTTTTTCCTGTACATTTGAATGACTATATTTCCTATAGCATGGTAAAAAATAACCGTTTTTCACAGAAAATAACTGTTTTTCATGGTCGTTTAGCGCCCGAAGAAGGCACAATTGCCGGTTATGCAGCAATTATTAATGCTTTACAGCTCAACGCTCCCATGCCATATCGCCTGATGCTTATTAGCCAAAGGAACAAACAATATGAGCATGATGGATGGAAAGTGTTACCGGTAAGGTACAAACCGGAGGATTCACTCTACAAGCAACTAGTTTTTGCATTAAAATATGAGGGAGTCAATTTGCTCATTTTTAAGAAACTGTTTGACACACTTACTGAAAAGGAGGTTACAGATCTGTTACAAATTGAACCAACGGGTCAATACAGCCGGAAGATATGGTTTTTATATGAATGGTTACTTCAAAAACTACTGCCCATTGCTGATATCCAGGTAAAAAGTTACGTGCCTTTAGTAGAACCGGAGTATCAATACGCATTAATTAAAGGAGTAAAATCAAGCCGGCACAGAATTATTAACAATCTCCCAGGCACGGCGGGATTTTGTCCACTTATATTTAAGACAAAAAAAATAGAACAGTATATAGAAGCTAACCTTGCTGATAAACGGAAGGATTATCTGAAAACAATTCATAAAGATGTACTTCAACGCGCGTCAGCTTTTCTGTTGTTAAAAGATTCTAAGGCATCTTTTAATATAGAAGGAGAGAATCCGGGAAATAACAGAGCCATGCGTTGGGGGAAGGCCATTGGCCAGGCAGGTTCAAAACCGATAAGCAAGGAGGAACTTCTGCGTCTTCAGCAAATTGTAATTGAAAATAGCCGGTTCGTAAAAATGGGCTTCCGAAATGCAGGAGGATTTATTGGAGATCGGGATCGCAGCACAATGGAGCCAATACCGGATCATATTTCGGCAAGACACCAGGATGTTGAAATATTAATAGACGCAGTGATAGCAACTAACACATTGCTGGAAGAATCGGAATTTAATCCGGTCTTGGTCGCGGCTGTAATCGCGTTTGGCTTTGTTTTTATTCATCCGTTTGTAGACGGTAATGGTAGAATACACCGTTATTTAATTCATCATATTTTAGCGAAAATGAAGTTTGCCCACCATGGCGTGATATTTCCAATTTCAGCATCAATATTGGATCATTTAGATGATTATCGTAAGGTATTGGAATCGTTTTCTCAACCTCTTCTCGATTTCATAGATTGGGACATAACAGAAGATAGGAATGTGGAAGTCTTAAATGAGACAATTGACTATTACAGGTATTTTGATGCCACACAACAAGCAGAATTTTTATTCGATTGTGTGGAAGATACAATTGAAAACATCATACCCAATGAAGTACAATATCTTTACCGCTATGATGAATTTAAAAGATATCTGGATAACAAGTATGAGATGCCAGATAATATGGTTGCCTTATTAGTTAGATTCCTGGAACAAAACGATGGGAAGTTTTCAAAAAGAGCAAGAAACAAAGAATTTGAAGCTTTGAATAAACTTGAAGTTGTAGAGATTGAAAGAAAATTCAAAGAAGTTTTTTCAGGAAGTTAATGAACCACCAGCCTGAAGTCTTATTAGATGATGACCTGATTGGATCACTAGTTCATTGGGTCAATGGATCATTAGTTGGCTGTTAGCTATTAGCTATTAGCTGTTGGGGGTATGGGGTGAAGAGATCTTTGACTGAAAGGGTGGGTAGGGTCCCTTTAGGGAATCAAAGGGTGTGCGGAGGAAGTCAGGGAGCCTCCATCGGTCGCCATAGGCTTGCGAACGGTGCAACACGCCAGGGGAAGTTTTAAAAATCACCTTGATAAAAAGAGCCACCCTGGTTAAATTGCCTGATAATATGAATTATATATTCAAAAACCAGACCTTAGAATCTTTATGAAATTTTTTTTATTACTCACTCTTTGTGTTTTTTATCATATGCTTAATGCGCAGCACGATGATATCCGCATCAACCAGGTAGGTTATTACCTGGATGCTCCAAAAATTGCCATAATAGTAGACGTTCCAAACGAGACAGATTTTGATATTATTGATGAATCCGAGAATTCTGTTTTTTCCGGACCATTAAGCAATGAAATCCCATGGGATAAATCCGGCGAAACAGTGAAAAGAGCTGATTTCTCGACATTTAGCGTTGCCGGGAAGTATCGTGTAAAAGTTGGGGAGTCCATATCATGGCCGTTTGAAATAAGATCAGATGCCTGGCGGCAGGTAGCCGTAGGTTTGATGAAATCCTATTATCTCCAACGCGCTTCCTATGAATTAGAAGAGGACTATGCCGGGATATACAAACGCCCTCCCGGACATCCGGACACTTTGTGTATTTTACATCCTTCGTCTGGTAAATCAGGCGTATTAAGCGCTCCGGGAGGATGGTATGATGCGGGAGATTTTGGTAAGTATATCGTCAGCGCCGGGGTTTCAATGGGCAATATTATGAGTTTAACTGAAATTTTACCGGAAGTATTCCCGGATGGAAGTGTTAATATTCCGGAATCGGGAAATAGCTTGAGCGACGTGCTGGATGAGGTGAAATATGAATTGGACTGGTTCAAACATATGCAGGATGAAGACGGAGGTGTTTTCGTAAAAATCACCTCGGAAAAATATCCTGATATGATGTTCCCTCACAATGATCCTCTTGACCGGAATGTTTATGGAAAATCAACTGCCTCAACACTTCATTTCACCGCTGTCATGGCCATGGCGGCAAGGTTGTATAAAAAGTATGATCGACCCTGGTCTGAGGACTGCTTAAAAAGGGCAGAAATTGCATGGCAATGGGCCGTGGCAAATAATCAGGTAATATTCAGAAATCCGCCGGGAGTATTATCGGGAGCATACAGCAATAGAAATATGAGTGATGAATTTTTATGGGCAGCTGCAGAATTATTTACTACTACAGACAAAGAAATCTATAAGCAATACCTGATAGATCACAAAGACGAATTTGAAAATATGGCGGCTTCAGGATGGGCGAATGTAAATGGATTGGCCATTACCGGGCTTGCAACACAGTTACATGGATTGCCAGACGAGGTAAAGTCAAAGATAAAGGAGTCACTGCTTAATTGGTCTGACAGGCTTATCAGTGATATGAATAAATCGGCATATCGAATACCTGAATTCAGGTTGGTCTGGGGCTCAAACGGATTTATAGGATCCACTGGATTATGTTTTGTTTATGCCTTTAAAGTTTCAGGAGATAAAAAATATCTCCATGCCGCCGCTGAAGTTGCAGATTATATTCTCGGTAAAAATGCTACCGGTTATTGTTTTGTTACAGGATTCGGATCCAGAAAGGTGGTGAACCTGCATCACAGTGTATCAATAGCTGATGGTATTGAAGGATCCCTTCCCGGATTTGTACCAGGTGGTCCTAATCCTTCCATGCAGGATGCGGCATCAAGTGAACATGGTAGAGGCGCCCATTACGATAGTAAATTACCGGCAAAAGCGTATACTGACGATGTGTTGAGCTATGCTTCCAATGAAAATGATATCTGTTACAGTGCCCCGGTACTTGCTTTAATAGCAGCTCTGGATAATATCCTGGGTGAACCATATCCTGATACGTGGGAAAAATACTATAAATTTCCTCCCTTACCGGGACTCAAACATTAATCTCTTAGCTGTTGGCTATTTGCTATTAGCTTTTGGCTGTTAGCTGTTAGGTGTTAGGTGAAATCAATTGGTTACATGCATGTAATCGCAACGCGGTTGATTACGAAAAAATAAAGTGCGTTTTGGAGCGTTGGTCCGGACAAACAAGATCTCCGTAATCCGTGTTGCAAACGTGGATTATATGTGGAATCTATTGCTGATATTACGCGTAGCTTCACACATCGCCAGCTTTTATATAAAGGTTTAATTAAGTAAATTCAATTCAAAAGCCACACTATGAACACACCTTATTTTTTGTTATTCGGTTTGGTCCTGCTGACCCTGGTTTGCTGTTCAAGGATTCCTGAGCAATCTTATCTTGATCTTAAGGTGATGGAAAGTACGCCGGATAGCCGACACCTGCTGCATTACCCTGCCGATGGATTGAAGATTGGAGTTAATCCGCCCGGGTTCACCTGGACAGGCCATGATAGTGCGTGTAACTATGACTTTGTGCTTTACCGGGACAGTATCGGAGAGAAAATCCATCTGGTACAGGAAGGACTTACTTCTACAGTGGCCCCTCTCAAAGAAAAACTTGAACCATGCATATACAGCTGGCTGGTTGTATATAAAGATACTCTCGGTCAGCATATTGGACGGTCAAAGTTGCGAAAATTCACCATTGATCAGGACTTTCCGGTCCTTGTATTGCCGGAAATAGCAGCACTCGAAAGTCAGGTCCGGGGCATAAGGCCGCGCTTATTCCTTACCCCTCCTGTGCTTGCTCAGATCAAGGAGCAGATCGCGGCAGGTAATATGCCGTTCTGGGAATTCTGCCACCATCTTGCAGATGCCGCAATGATGGAACCATTCTATCCTGAACCTGCGCCATATAAAGATGGTAAGTTCGATGTATCCGAATGGCGAAGGATATATACACCGGGTAAGGTAGGCAGCGCCCATATGGTACGGCTAGCTCTGGTCTGGAAAATTACCGGTGAACAAAAATACCTTGAGGGTGCAAAAAAATGGCTGGTTCACATGGCAGGCTGGGATCCGAACGGCATTACTTCCTATAACCTGCCCCTTCCCGATGGATCTACTGGAAATGATGAGGCAGGCATGCCGATGCTCGAAAGGATGGCCATCACATATGACTGGATAGGAGATAAACTGAATGCTGAAGAGAAATCCCTGGTCCTGTCAAGTTTAAAGGAACGTGGGAACCAGTTGCTGAACTATTATACAACCAATGACTTTATCTCGGAACCCTGGTCCAACCATGCCGTTAGAGCGCTTGCATTTACAGGTCTTGCAGGACTATCAGCCCTAGGCGAGCTACCCGAGGCCGAAAAATGGCTTGACTATGTGATCAGATGCTATTTTACTTCCTTCCCCACCTGGGGTGGCGATGATGGGGGTTGGTCACAGGGATTGAGTTACTGGACCGCCTACGTGCTATGGCAGACCAATTTTGTTGATGCCCTGCAACTATGCACTGATGTAAACTTGTATAAGAAGCCTTTTTTCAGAAACAATGGTTACTTCGCGGTATATTTTCACCCACCTTATGCGACCAGGGGTGGATTCGGCGACCATGGGGAGGCAGCTCCTAACCTGGCTGAAAAACTGCTGGTACAGCGATATGCGCGTGCCTTTAATGATCCTGTACTTCTCTGGCAGGCTGACAATATACATTATGATGAAAGCCACTTCAACCGCCTTCAGGTGTTACCAAATAAAATGGACTGGAAGGAGTGGTTCATGGAAGACGTAATCGCCATTTTAAGCGCTCCCCCTGCAAACCTTATTGCCAGGAGTCCTGCAGGTCTCCCCCAGGCGAAGCTTCTCAGGGATATCGGGTGGACTGCGATTCATTCGGACCTTGGCACTGCGGAAAATGACGTCTGGCTGCTTTTTAAATCCAGCCCTTATGGCTCTTTCAGCCATAGCCATGCTGACCAGAACAGCTTTCAGGTAAATGCATATGGCAAATCCCTGATCATTGATTCAGGTTACTATCCCTGGTACGGGAGTCCTCACCATAACCTATGGACACGTATGACCAGGGCGCACAACGCTATACTGATAAACGGTCGCGGACAGGCTTATGGTACCATGAAGGCCAGCGGGACCATCGAAAAGTTTGAAACCTCCGAGGCACTTACAGTCGTCACCGGTGAATGTGCAAGGGCATATAACCTGCCGATGAACGAGCTTACTGTTAAGCATTGGAATGAAAACCTGGATGAGCCCATGCCCGGCAATGAGCCGGAAGCAGAAGTAGTTCGCCGTACCATTGCTTTCTCACACCAGCGTGAAAATCCATGGATCGCCATTCACGACTACCTTAAAACGGATGGTCCGGCATCATTTGACTACCTGCTGCATGCGGTGGAAAAGATGGATCTCGATGAAGAAAATCAGCGCCTGTTTGTTAAAAACGGTGAAGTGTTGCTGGATGTATATTTCCTTGCACCACAAATCCTGGATTTCCTGCAGTCCGATAAATTTCCCGTTGCACCAGAAGAAAGGTATGAGGATGCACCGGATCAATGGCATTTCACAGCAAGAACTCTCGAAGATTCCGATGAGATGCGCTACCTGGTTTTGATGATACCCCGCCGCGTGGTAAAGGATGTGAATTCCTTGGCGGATGTAATAAAACTCGATTATGGTACGTTAAAGGGATTCCAGGTGGGAGAAGAAAAAATCCTGGCTTGGTGGGGAACAGGCGAAACCGGTATTTTTTCCCCGGCAGGATCGGCAGAAAATGCTAAACTGATGATCGAGTACACAGAAAATGGGGTAAAAAGAAAAAGAATAATTCAATAAGCCATCAAGCATCATGAAAAAATCAATTAAATACCTCGCCTTAATGATCACTGCTTTTGCCGGTTAAACCTTTCACATGCGCAAACAGCGAAAGAACTTATTCTCAATATTGCTCCGGAAAACGGGAATTATCTATACCTGGCAGGTGAAACCAATACTCTCAATATCATTTTTCTCCAGGAAATCCATGAAACTGGTTCATTGGTTCATTAGATCACTGGATCTTTTATGAGAGAGCGAGTGGAGCCCCTTTAAGGAATATAAGGGTTTGGGGTAAATAAACTATAATGCAACCGCACCGTTTTATTTTGGAACCAGAAATAGGTTGGAAATTCTGCAGTAACTTCCCTCTCTTTTTTGGAGAGGGATTGAGGGTGAGGTGTAGAAACCATTAATAAAAATCAGGAACATTATCTTGTTGGTGATCTACCTTCCATCGGTCGCCATAGGCTTGCCGACGGCGAAGCGCAAAAGCTTCGGCAGACGAAGAAACACCAACAAGGGCGGGATGAACACCAACAAGGACGGGTGGAGGACAAGGAACCTTAAAATAACTGCAATTGTTATTTAGGTAGAAGATTAAATGATACTATTCGCTAGATTGATTCGATTAATCCTTTGATATATGTCATACTATCTAAATTAATTACAGTCATGAAAAAACTAATATTCACAACAGCTATTTTCTTGTTAGCTATAATCACTTATGGACAGGCCTTTAAAGAGGGTAACCTTGTGGGAGTTCATGTAATAACCATTGAACTGAAATCAGGTGTTTGGATGGCGGATTTTCAGAAATTCCACATTAACAATCTTATTCCGGCTTACAAGAAGAATTACCCGGGATGGGAATTGTACCTGGCTAAAGGGATAAGGGGGGTAAATCAAAATAAGTACGGATGGATTTTTGTTGTAGAATCAGAAGAAATTCGCGATAAATATTATAATGATGATGGAAGTGCAACTGAATTTGGACTGTCAGCTGCTGAGAAGATGAAACCCATACTTAAGGAAGCTGAAAAATTTGGTAAACTTCAACGGACCTATACGGATTGGATTATACTTTAATATTTCACGAATTAATTCAAATAAACCAGAGTGATCTACATGGATGTCAAAATCCAAAATATCCAGAACATCATACACATGTACTATTTGCTATTTATATAGTTTATGAGTAGGGTTACCTCTCGAAATATTTACAAAATATTATGGAGTTCATTCCCGTTAAAGTTGAAAGCCATTCCGGATATAAAGCCGATGAATATCCCCGAAGATTTATATGGGACCATAGTGAATTTGAAATCATCGAAATAATTGACCGTTGGAACGAGGGATATCATAAATCCGCTCTAAAAGCTGTAAATTATTTCAAGGTGAAAACAGACCTGAAAGGAAGCTTTTTGTTAAAGCATGATATAAGAAATGACGAATGGTTTCTGGTGGTGTAAATAATTTAATCAATGCACAAGAATTACCTCTGAACAAATATAGAAAATTGAACAGAGACAATTTCCTGTTTCCACATCCACGAAAACCCCTCACTCTCAATATCTTTTTCTTCCAGAAAATCCCTGAAACTGGATCATTGGATCATTGGCTTAACTTATTGTACGATAAAATGTAGCAGGTCCGATTCTTTACGGTCGTCCCCCCCCCGCAGGCTGGCTCCTCCGCAGGCTGGCTCCTCGCGGAAAACATTCACAGGATGTTTTCTGATCACTCGCCCCCCTGCTCACTTCGTTCCCTGGCCCCTCCTTAAATCACGCCACTGGCGTGATTCTTAACGGTCGGTCCCTATTCAAACGTACCTGTCAATTCATTTTTCCAGGTAAAATCGCCATCCGGAATAATAACACATACCCAGGGTGATTCCATTTCATTAATCTGAATATCCCAATTCAAGTTTATCTTCTTTCCTTCTCCCAGGTCAATGGATTTTGAAGGCTCTGAAACAGTCCCGTTAAAAACCCGGATATCGAGATTATGAATCCCCTTTCCTTCAGCAACAACCTCAATTTGTACTGTGTTCTCCACCGTATTTTGATTTTTCACCTTGGCTGTTAACTCGATATCATGTGATGGATCCAAAATAACATTATAATTGCCACCAGAGACAACAGTGAATGCTTTGTGGGAATCTCCGTATTCAATCAGATAGTTACCTGAGGGCAATACAGCCTGGAATGTTCCATCTGCACTGACCGATATTGATTTTTTCATCCCGGTTTTTTGTTCCGTAAATGAAATTGTACTCAGGTCACTGCTTTGTATATTACCCTGCACTAACCCTGGCATCCCAAGATAGGCCATGTTAAAAAGAAACCGGTTGTTGGGTAAGACCCAGATCTCTTTATATGTCCAGATGTTCGTACCATCCCAGTAAGGTTCATCGTTATGCATACAATCCATGCCCACTGGAATAGCCCCAACGATATCTCCGGGATTAGGCCCGTATAAGGGAGCGAAATCATATCCCTCACCATACATGAGGCTCTGTGAAAATGGATTTCCTCCAAATATCCATTGTAACTGCTTGCTGGCAAGATCTTCACCTGCAGGATCATTGCGAACCTGCATAGCTGCGGTCAGGGCCATGGTTTC
Source organism: Bacteroidota bacterium (assembly GCA_042584165.1). GTDB lineage: Bacteria > Bacteroidota > Bacteroidia > Cytophagales > Cyclobacteriaceae > JBHOSY01. The sequence continues at coordinate 10,513 of JBHOSY010000096.1, forward strand.
AGAGAGTTGTACCCCTGTACCTCCATGGTATCCTCTACCTATCCAGACGGGAAAACAATGGAGATAATACTCATCAGTAAAACGGGTTCCATCCAGGAATTGGCTAAGCATCTCCTGCCGGGCTACCGTATCTGGAATGTTCAATATTTCACTTCTCCTGTAAACAGAAGCTGGGATCATATAATATGGCGCAGTGTATTCTGCCCCGCGTTTTATAAAGTATTCGGAATGGAGGGTAATCGCACCATACCAATTAATCCAATCTTCGTGATCAAGGAAAGTCTCACATAATCCTTTCAGTGCAAGTAAAGATGCTTCTTCATAGGCTCCATGACTGTAATTACAGATGGATTTCTTTTCCGTACCTGTATAAAAATAGCCCGTAATCGGTATTCCATCAAGAAATAGCTGCTCCTGGAGACGCATTAACAAACGGCCATATTCTATTGCACGATCGGAGTATTTCTTTTCCCCGGTTGCCTTGTGTAAATGGAGGGAAGAAATAATTCCCCATGAGACAGTTACATATGTATTGCCTGCTCTAAAACTTGTAAAAAAACCGGGTCTTTCCAGTGTTTCCCAGTCAGATTGTGATTTCGCAGCTGCTTCCCAGTCTTCCTCGGCCGCCTGCAGAAATTCTTTTGCCAGTTCAGGTTTTTTGTCCTTAAAGACCCGATATGCAAATGCTTCTGTTCCGGCAGCAAGGAAATTCTCCCATGGTATATTACCTGCCGGTGTGACAACATCATCGTCATTTCCTATGATTCCATCCGTATACATTCGCATTTTACTCCAGTTTATCCGGAAACCATCACCAAACCGGGTTTTCAGTAACCAATCCAATCCCCACAGTGCCTCTTCAACGATAAGTTCTTTCATAGCAGCATCCGTATCCCGCGGATCCAGTTGGTTGATGAATTCCAGCATAGCATAGATCCCGGTTATAGTACGATAAGTTGCCTGACTGAGGTCCCCGGCATCATGCCAACCCCCGTTAATGATTTTTGTTTTATCATTATGAATCCCCTGCCAGTCTTTATGGCAAACCGGATGAATTCCGGGGATATCAAAACCACAGCGTTCGCAATAGTAAAAATTCATTGCCTTAAGCAGCGGTTGCTTCCATAACGTGTCAGAAATGATAAAAGGTCGTGTCTTAATATCACCTGCCTGAATAATATATTTTCCCTGTGTGTGGAAATTGGAAAAATCAAGCACCTGGAATTTTCCCCGGTCATTACTTATTGGCTTTATGGAATTTGTAAAAACCTCATTTCCTGAAAGGACATCAATCAGTTGAAATTCTGAGACAGTCAGATCACTGGCAATAGCCGTTTTTGTCTGTGCTGGTCTATAACCCACATGATTAAACGCAATCTTACCCTCGGCAACTTCCCATCCTTCATATTTTTCAGCATCAACCAGCTGAAGTTCAATCTGATCTATATCATATGTCACAATCACTTCCATTCCTGGATCATGACCTCTGCTACTTTGCGAGATCGCAAATTCAGTAACTTTATCACGCTGAAGATTCGGGATTTCCCAGATTACATGATTCCACTGCTCCGGTATTGTATGCTGTATAACGGTGTTTGATCTTGGATCTGTAAAAGATGAAGGCGCATCTTCGCAACGAAAACTCAGGGATAATGAAATCGTCCTCATCTCTGAAGGATGAACATATAACCAGAGAGATATCCGGTTAAACTCACTCCAATCCTGTGGTTGATCGAACGTAAGTACGGCCCTTGTTCTGCCTCCAGGCCTACCTCCAGATTTTCCCTCCTCTTCCATTGCACGCTTTATGTATTCTTCATCCCGCATTGGGGTCTGGAACCGCATCGATTTTGAGCCTTCTTTAGAACGTTCACTGGTATAACTGATCTCACCGATACCATCCACAGTCCATCCGGATGGATCTTCCATATCTGCCAGCATCTGAGATGCATAGACTTCTTTATTTTGCCAGACATGTCTGAGTGAATTCTCAAACTGTTCTTTCATGGGCAACCTGAGTTTTTCTTCGGATGGTTTTTTGCAACTCAAATTCCCGAAAATGGCAATGGCCACTGCTGTTAAGAATAAAAAGTGATTGAATAGTTTCATGATGTGCTCCTTTCTTGTAATAGTCAAATTATAAAAACAATAGAATTATCTCTCCTGTACAAACCAGACAATAAAACAATAATTTACGAAAATTTAAGATGTAAGTAAATTACTGTTTACAATGACAAATAGAATTTATGTACCGGGTTCAAGATTCAGGGTTCAATAGTCAATGTTTGTAGATTTACTAGTTCTCTAGTTCTCTGGTTCTCTGGTTTATTAAGTCAACAAAAGGATTGCATCTGCTCCTCGCGCCATGCCACCAATAGATGCCATCCTGTGCCTGCGCTTTTCGTTCGTAATCCTTTAATCACTCTACTGCATCACGGAGCGTGGGCCCGACAAAACGGCGAGGTGTGGGATGGCATGTAGGGTAGGAGCTTCGTTTTGTCTTGATTCTTTTTTGTTTCGTTTTTTCTCAATTAAGGAGAAAAAATGAAAGAACAAGAATGGGAGCGAATAATCTAAAATTATATTCCAATACCATCATAGTTTTCATCCAACCCAATCCCATCACACAAGGATTGCATCTGCTCCTCGCGCCATGCCACCAATAGATGCCATCCTGGGCCATCGCTTCAGTATTATTAATGAAATTGAAAATAATTTCCTTATGGTGTCAGGAGGGTTAGGCGGGATCATGGTTCCCAAATCCGGGCTGCAATTATCAATGGAAATCAAATAATGTCATCATATTTATTATTAAATTCCCGTAGCATACTTATATATCAAAACAATAATTCATAAAAGATGATGGATGTTTTTTTTCAAAGGAAGGTTTTCTTTCCCGCTTTATTTTGCATGGTTACCCTTTTCGGATATTCTCAACCGGCAAAGGAAATCAGGGTACTGGCTTATTATTACGGACGAGCTGCCCAGCTGGATCAGTATGATGTCAATCAAATGACCCACATAATTTTCTGCTTCGGGCAGCTGGAAGGTAACAGGTATTCCATTTCGAGCCGTGATTCTGCCACTGTTAGAAAAATGGTGTCTTTTAAAGAAAAGAATCCACAGTTAAAGGTCATTATTTCCCTGGGTGGGGGACGTGGATGTAAGACCTGCTCTGATGCTTTTTCCACTGACACCGGAAGAAAAGAATTCGCTCAATCCATCAGGGAATTTCATGAATATTTTGGTACGGATGGCCTGGATCTGGACTGGGAATTCCCAAATATCGAACACTTCCCCGGTCAGAAATATAAACCTGAAGATAAAAAGAACTTCACCTACCTGGTGAAAGAATTACGAAAACTGGGAGATCAATATGAACTGAGTTTTGCAGCCGGTGCCCATGAAGGCATTTTTGAAGAGGTCGTGGAATGGAAAAAAGTGATGAAATATATGGATTATGTGAATCTGATGACCTACGATATTGGAAGTTATCAGAATCGCCCGAAATTACCCGAGTACCGTCACCTGTCATTGGGAAGTGGCTCTAAAAACACTGCCCACCATACAGCTTTGTATTCAACCCCCGATCAGCTCCACTCCATACCGGGACAATATGGGCAATTCATGACTCCCGGGCAGGAAAGGTCAGTTGATTTCTGTGTAAAATATTTGCTCAAACTGGGTATCCCCGGCGAAAAACTTATCGTAGGGGCTGCTTTTTATGGGAGAAGATACGAAAATGTTGAAAACCTGAACAATGGACTGTATCAACCTGGTAAGTCCATAAGAGGTGTTAATTTTAAGAATTTCTCAACACAATTATCACCAGACAGCGGCTATGTGTATCACTGGGATGATATTGCCAGGGCACCCTATATTTATCACCCCGAAAAAAAGATCTTTGTTACCTTCGATGACAAGCGGTCCGTTGAACTGAAAACCAGATATGTGATCGATAATAAACTGGGTGGCATCATGTTCTGGCAACTGGGTAATGATACCTACACCGATGGTCTGTTAAATGAGATTAACAAGGTAAAAGAGAGCTACAGACCCAGCCGTTGATATTCTCCCTCGCATCTCAACCCACAAGGATTGCACTGCTTTTTATAAGTTTAGGATTAATTCCTCCCCTGCAAGCCGGCTCCCTGCCTATACCGGCAGGCAAGCTTGCTGAAATCTTTCACAGGAAGATTTTTAACACGCGGCCCTCTTTAGGGTTTGGGGTAAACCAGGCAGGGGAGAATGTGTAAGGGGATTACGGGTGAGGTGTAGAACTCGGCGTTACAAACGCCATTCTCCCTAATCCGCGTTGCAAACGCGGATTATATGAGAAGCCCAACCCTAAAGAATTGCATCTAACTTCGCGCAATCCAACAAACAGATGCCATCCTGAACCATCGCTTTTGGTTCATTTGGGCACTGGATCAGTGGTTCTTTTGTAGGATGTGCGGGTGGGGGCCCTTCAGGAAATCAAAGGGTGAGCGGAGGATTATGGAACCGTTATGCGGTTAATATTTTCGTGCGTTATTATTGGCTGGGGACGAGGATCCTCAGTTTCCCGCAATAAAATCCCGCACCCACATGGCCTCCGTCGGATGCATGTCTATTAAAAAACCGCCCAGAATAGAGAATCCCTGGATATTACCATCTGCAACCAGCCGGCTTACAACTTCCCACTGGTGTTTCAGAAGATCCATGGGCACGGCATCCAGGATGGTGAAATCACGTAAATAACAACCGATGATGATTTCCTTTCCGGGAAAGATCTCCTGGCATTGTTCGACATACTGTTGCAGGTTCACAAGGTCCTTCGAATTCCATACCCAAAGTGTAACCACATCGAGCAGGTCGGTAAAACTCTCCCAATTCTCCTTTTTCAGTTCATGTGAATATACCACACCCCAGTGTTTCAGAGTTGGATTAGCACTTTTAACGGCTTCATGTACTGTCCTGTATTCCTCCGCTTTAATGTTTTCCTTCATGATCATCCCATACAGGTCATCATCAAATGCGCCGCTTACCTTAGGATACTGGGTTGATAGCTTACTCACAATTTCTGCTTCCCGGCATTTCCGGGAGATCCTGCCATCGTGGTACATCCGCATGGGAGCGCCCAATCCCCAGTATTCAGGATGATCCACCACTTTCTGATATTCCCATTTAGAAATCTCACAGACTACTTCGTCCATGTCGCTCAACTTCTCCATGGCCAGGGCCGTGTTGGGATGAAACATGAAGCAGCATTTCTTCAATCCGAACCACCGGGTACCTTCACCCACCCCAAAGATCGACAGGTGCCATTGTCCATTGATCGCCTGGCCATCCCAGCACCAGCCCACTTCCGCCAGCTTTGAGAGGGATCGATCTTTTTTTGATGTCGTGCAAGAAGCAGTCGTTAACTCCAATCCACCCATAGCTACTGCGGCAGCACCAGGGAGGCTTTTATTCAAAAAATCTCTTCGATTGGTCATAATGTTTGAAATTATATCAATCCCTGAAAATTGTTATCGAATGAAATTATGGAAAAATGACAGATTAATCCAGTTAACTGTGATTCTTGCATGTTTATCAGGTATTTATCTTTGTATGGGTGTAGAACTCGGCGTTACAAACGCCACTCTCCCTAATCCGCGTTGCAAACGCGGATTATATGAGTGTGGAGCAGATGAGGTCATGCATGGGGTTACGGGTGAGGTGTAGAACTCGGCGTTACAAACGCCATTCTCCCTAATTCGCGTTGCAAACGCGGATTATTCGCAATGAATCGTAGATGGTTAAACTATCTGTCTCTTTCTATTACATCAAGTCCTAAAAAAATACTTATGTCTTTAATCTGCTGTCTTAAATCACCAAGCGTTGCGCAGTGATGAATTCCGTATAAAGAAGGGAAATGTTGGTCCCGTACTTTTTTTATGTTATCAACTTTGGCTACTATCTTGGCCGTACACATTACATTGTCCAGGTCTTCCCCACCTGTATATATAGCGCGACCATCAACTACTTCTCCGGTGTGCAATCTTATTTCCCCGAGAAGACTGTGTATCTCCCAGAAAGTAACTGGCTCACCCACAGGCCACTCTGCGGTAATCCCGGTGGAAGAACCGGGCTCTTCAGGCCGGTCCCTCACGGGGCTTTCAGCATGAGTTCTTATGGTATAAGGGATCCTGCGTTCATCTCCATACGGGTTAACTGGTATTCCACAATGCAGAACAATTTCTACAGAATTATCAATATCATACATCTGGTCACCCAGCATGCTTGGTCTGCCCGTCAGTAAATATGCCAGGACCTCGCTAAGCAATATATCCGGATAATTCTGGCAAACAGCCTGTATCCCCCTGGTTTTAAATCCCAGCTCCAGGCCTAATCCGGGGTTGTAGCGATCTTTAAGTTCCCCGCTCCCGGTAACCGATCTAATATGTGTTGATACTGTATTGCAATTATATTTTTCTCTTAATTCATCAAGGGCAAGATAACCCCTGGCTGATTTTATGATCTCTGATCTTGATGCTTCTGCCTTTCTAGCACCCCTGATCCATTCTTCTGCCACTTCCTCGGCTTTCCTGATATTAATTTTTCTGTATGTCTCGTAGAATTCTCCCGGTTCTACCGGAACAATATCTACACCAAATAATTCCTCAAAGTTGTTGACATAGTTCTCATTATGGTCCCGGGGGTACGATTGATTGAAATGCTGCTTCATGTTTCATCCCAACACGGC
>JBHOSY010000097.1:0-17237 GCA_042584165.1 Bacteroidota bacterium
CTGCCTGATGAAGGGCATCTAATACCTGTAATGTGTTTTCTTTTGGTATAAATGTGATCAGTTTTAATTGTTTACCAGTAAGTGGTTTGAGTATCCTTATATTATGGAGTCCCAGAATTTCACATAACTGATGATTGACTCCTTGTTTAATATTATCAAGATTAGTATGAATAGCGTAGATGGCAATATCATTCTTTATGGATTTAATTATCGCCCTTTCAATATAATTTCTTCCGATAATTTTCTTCAATCCCCTGAATATGATCGGATGATGGGCAATTACCATATTGCATTCTTTTTGTATTGCCTCATCCATTACAGCTTCTGTTGAGTCCAGGCAAATTAGTACGCCTTTTACTATTTCTTCTCGATTTCCAGTTATTAGACCTGCATTATCATAATCTTCCTGCAGAGCCAGTGGAGCTAAAGATTCAAGGTGTAAGATAATATCTTTAACTTTTGTCATTTTTTATCAACTTTGTGTTTGTCAAAATTAGGAATTTTGAAAGACTAATTATTTTTATGGACCGGTTGATTTCTATATTATTATTACCATTTGCTTTGATTTTCGATGTCATCACCCGATTTCGGAATCTATTATATGAAATTAACGTCTTTAAAACGATTGAATTCGAAATACCCATAATATCTGTTGGTAACATCAGAGTAGGTGGGACTGGTAAAACACCATTCGCTGCTTACATGGTAGATCTGATAAGTAAAAAATCTGAGTGTTCTACATTGAGCAGGGGGTATGGCAGAAAAACAGAAGGATTTCTTGAAGTATTTCAGGAATCCTTAACCAAATCGGTTGGGGACGAGGCGCTTATGCTGAAAAAACGTTTCGGTGATTCCGCGGGTGTATATGTCTGTGAAGATCGTGCTTACGCCATACCACATATCCTATACGAACGACCACAAACCAGGGCAATTATTCTTGATGATGCCTTCCAGCATCGCAGAGTTAATAGAGATCTGAATATTCTGCTCTCAGATTATTCCCATCCATTTTATGAAGATAATCTCATGCCTTCTGGCCGATTGAGAGAAGGCAGGTATGCAGTTAAACGGGCTGATTGTATTGTAATTACTAAATGTCCGGATTCCATTAATGGAGATGAAAGGCAGCAAATTATTACTTCAATTCAGAATTGCACCGATTTTGATACTCCGGTATTTTTCAGTTCAATAAAATACCAGGAACCTGTTCCTGTTTTTCATAAATCATTAAAATGTGGAACTGACATCATTTTATTTACAGGAATAGCCGAACCCAAACCACTTTTACAGTATGTGGAATCTGAATTTAATTTGATCGATTCTGCAAGGTTCCCTGATCATCATGAATTTTCTCTCAGGAACCTGAAAAAATTAATCCGATTACACCAGAAAACGGATAAGGGTGGCACGTCATTTGTTTGTACAGAAAAGGATATGGTTAGATTGTTTAGACCTGAAATAGTGGAGTTTCTGAAGGAAGTTCCGGTTTTTTATATTCCAATAGATATAAAAATGATAGAATGTGAGGGCGAATTTGCTTCCTTCGTTTGGAAAAAGATTGAAAATATACACGGAGTTAACTGATTTAAGTATTTTTGGGCGTGCCTTCCAGGATTAATATAATAGTCTGTATTTTGTTGTTTTGTGCCGCAGGGGGATTAAAAGGACAGCTTCTTGACGACTCCACTCAATTGGTTTATGGCCCAGCAACCACCAATTACACATATCTTAGTGAAATCAAAACGAACCGGATAAAATCCTATAATCCGGATACTTCTGTCTCAAATCTCCACGCATGGACTCATGTAAATTTACATGCAAATAGGATACAGGATCTTGGAAATATTGGCACTTCAGGAATGGATGTTTTTCATGAAGAACCATATACAATTGGGCGGACTTCAGGATTTAACTCTTTTAAGTATTACTTCCTTAATACAAGTAATATAAAATTGTATAACACAAGATCGCCATTTACTCATTTGTATTCTGTTTTTGGTGGAGGACAACGAAATGTCGTTGAGGTAACCCATAGCCAGAATATTAAGCCCAACTGGAATTTTGGCGCTAACTACAGGAGGCTTTCAATAAATAAACAAATAAGTTCTACAGGTCGGGGTGACAACGAGGTAGTTTCAACAGCATATAATGGATACTCTTATTACTGGACTGAGGACAGTTCATATCTTGTTTTCGGAGCTTTTTCACGACTGAATCATCAACTTTTTGAATCCGGGGGAATTGTTCATAACGATTCTTCTACAATTAAAGATTATTTCAGTGACAATATTGAAGTTTATCTTGAAAATGCAAATAGCAAAGAATTCCAGCTAAGCTACCATGTATATCAACAGTTTAAGTGGAAGGAACTTTTTTCAATTTATAATGATACTAGAAGATCTGTAATGAGGAATTCTTTTACTGATACTAATCTTGGAGGGGAAAAAGAGTTTTTTGATCATTTCATATTGGATGAAGCTGAAACCCATGATCAAAGTAAATTCCAGGAATTCAGTAGTGAGTTTGGTGCCAAGGGAGACTGGAAAAAGGCATATTATAACATGTATTATAAAATCAGGCGTGTAAACTTCCTGCATAAGTACCTGCAATTGGAGGATTATCGAACGGAAAGTTATATAGGTGGTAGTTTAAGATATGATAATGATACATCCTATCAATTGTTGTTATCTGGGGAACTAATGAGTAATGGAAACCACAGATTCTACGCTAATTATGAAAATAAACTCTGGGATCTGTCCTACCTGCGGTATATGTATGAACCTGCAGCCATGTATGAGAACTATTTCAGCAATCATTATCAGTGGCATAATGATTTTATTCCTACACAGACCGATAAGATTAGAGCCTCTATTAAAGTACCATTGAAGCGGATTTACCTTGAGCCCGGAACGGATTTTTCGCTGGTGAAAAATTACATATATTTTAACAGGGAAAAGCAGCCAGAACAGGCATCCGGTTTTTCACAGATAATTTCTCCAAGACTCTATCTCGGACTCCAGTTAAGTGATTATATAAGCTGGAAGACTCTGGCAATATATACCTTAACAACAGGGGACGATGAGGCAAGGGATGCGTTCAGGATCCCACCCGTCTTTGTGAACTCAAGACTTGCATATGAAAAGCTGATGTTTGATGGGAAATTATATTTTTCGGTCGGTATTGACGCCCACTACAAATCTGTTTATTTCGCAAAGGCATACGATCCGATTACCCAGCAGTTTTATTTACAGGATAACTTTAAAATTCCTGAATACTTACTACTTGATCTTTTTGTGAATATCAGGATCAATACGATGCGTATTTTTGTCAAATATGCTTATCTCAATGAAAAAAAGGCCTATGGTTATTTCATTACACCACATTACCCCGGGCAACCCAAAGTAATTGACCTGGGTGTAAGTTGGAAATTCTATGATTAAAATCCTTTAATCATCCACCTTCCTGATCAGCATTTTACACCTAACTTCCCTACTTATCATGCTTTTCCAAAATGCTATTACATATCGAATGAACCAGATGTATATCATCATCACCCATCATCATCAAACGTTCCATTATCCGCGGTTCTATATTTATCTTCTGATTGATCTCGATGATATCCAGTATCCTGGTTACCTTATCCTTTAATGCATGAAGGCCTTCTCTTTCAACAGTTTTCCTGGATCTTGATGCTTTTGTTTTGAGTTGAGATAATTCGTATGCATATAGCATAACAGATTGTGAGAGGTTTAAAGAGGGGTATGGTTCTATAAGCCTTATTGAAGAAATCAGATCACATTGTTTAAGTTCTTCATTGCTTAAACCGGATTCCTCCCTGCCAAATACAATACCCACTTTGGCTATCGATCCAACTTTGTTTGAAATAACCTCCTTCAGATGGTCCGGGTAATAATAATCCTGATTGGTGCGCCTTTTTTTGGAAGTAGTGCCTACAATGAAATCAAGATCCTTAATGGCATCATCGAAACAGTTAAATACTTCAGCATTTTCGAGGATCTCTTTTGATCCGTGAGCCACCCACTGTGCTTTGCCTTCTTTATATTCACATGGATTTATTAATCGAAGATTTGCGAATCCCATAGTTTTGATAGCCCTTGCTGACGCACCCACATTTTCTGGTACTGCCGGATCAACAAGGATGAAATAATAGTCCATTAGAATCAGGTTTTCTGCTTTTTCTTTTTAGCAGCAGGAAAGAGTATATTATTCAGGATCAGCCGGTATCCCGGTGAATTCGGGTGTAAATTAAGATCCGTTGCAGGTTCACCCACGAAGTGCTGATAATCTTCAGGATCATGTCCCCCATAAAATGTAAAAAATCCTTTTCCCATAACACCATGCAGGTATTTGACCTCTCCTAAGTCCCGGTTTTCACCCATAATCACAATTTCAGGCTTCACCAGTCTTTTGTGATAAGCCGTTGTCTGGCCCATGAATCCCTTTAAAATTCGCTCATGATTCTGTGTCAGCATGGTAGGAATGGGATCCCATTTGGCAGAGAATTCAAATAAAGTAAAATAATCATTTTCCGGGGTGATCCCTCTTTCCTGGGCTTTTCTATCAATGTTTGAAAACTCATATTCTAAGGGATCACGGACCAAATTGAATTTCTCAAATGCAAAACAATTTGAAAAATCCAGTTTTTTCTGGGCCATAGGATCGGCAGGATCTCCATCATACATCCTTTCACAAATGTCAACGCCATCAGCTGATAATGCAATATCATAAGTGTCAGTTGCGGAGCACATGGCAAACAGGAATCCGCCTCCAAGTACGAAACCCTGGATTTTTTTTACTACGCCAAGCTTCAACTCTGATACTTTGCTATATCCATGTTTCCTGGCAGATCCCTCAAATTCCCTCTGTTGTTCCAAATACCATGGATAATTTCTATACAGCCTGTAAAATTTTCCATATTGTCCTGTAAAATCTTCATGATGCAGATGTAGCCAGTCGTATTTCGGAAGTTCATCATACATAACCTCATCATCAAAAATAACATCATAGGGTATCTCTGCATAAGTTAGAACCAGGGTTACGGCATCATCCCAGGGTTGATTACTTTTTGGAGAATATACAGCAATTTTGGGTGCTTTCTCCAACTTCATGACGTCCATATTGGAAGATGGACTGGCTATTTCCTGAATGATCATATTGGCCTGTGCATCAGAAATCACTTCATAACTGATCCCTCGTATGATAAGTTCATTTTCAAATTTCTGATAATACGCCATCATAAAACTGCCTCCCCGGTAATTCAGAAGCCAGTCTATCTCAACCTGGTCATCAAGTATCCAGTAGGCAATTCCATATGCCTTTAAATGGTTCGTTTGTGTTTTATCCATCTGGATAAGGATCTTTGAACCATATACCGGATTGAATAATAGCCAGCAAAAGAGTATAATAGAAATAATCCGAAGATTGTTTAACACACTATATTGCCACACATATAATTTTTTGGACATTGGGGTAATTATAATTATTTAAGCCAATTATACCAAGTAAATTGAATTTGGTTTCGATGATTGCTCATGGATATATTTGAAAACATACGTGAAGGTCTCCGTTCTATAAACGCTAATTTACTGCGATCGGTTTTAACTGCACTGATCGTAGCAATTGGAATTACCTCCCTGGTTGGTATACTAACGGCAATAGATGGAATGAAGGCTTCAATTTACAGCAGCTTTTCTAACCTTGGAGCAAATTCCTTCACTCTGGAATCAAAATCCAACAGGAACAGAAATCAGCAAGGTAAGGCAGAGAAGAGATATGAGGCACTGGACTACTATGAATGTAAAAGATTCAAACAATTATATGATTATACCAGCCAGGTCAGTATTAATACATATGTTTCATGGTCCGCTGAGGTAAAACGGCTATCGAAAATCACGAATCCGAATATCCGGATTGTTGGATCGGACGATGAGTTTATTAATCTGGCAGGGTGGAATATCGAGCGGGGTAGGAATTTTTCGTCAATTGAGATAAAATATGGCAGACCTGTCGCTATTGTCGGACAGGAAATTATCAGATCGCTTTTTGACAATAACGAGGATCCCATGAATCAGTTTATATCCTTTTATGGTGGCAGAGTAAAGATCATTGGCATTATGAAAAAAGAGGGGGCTCTTGGAGGAGACAGTGGGTCAGACCGCTCTATCATTATTCCAATTGAAAACGCTACCCGTCTGAATACAGGTATAAGATCTTTCTGGTATAATATAGATGTTGGTGTTGATAATATAACAGATATGGAACATGCGCTGGGCCAGGCAAGAGGACTTATGCGATCAATTAGACGTGATCCGATAGGGCAGGAGGATTCCTTTGAAATAAACCGGAATCAAACCCTGGAGGAAGAATTGGATGAAATCAGTTCATACATGAAAGCCGGTGGATTTATTATTGGATTTATTACATTATTAGGTGCCTCTGTAGGATTAATGAATATTATGCTGGTCTCAGTTACTGAAAGAACAAGAGAAATAGGAATAAGAAAAGCCATTGGTGCAACACCAAAAAAGATCCGTCAGCAATTTCTTATTGAAGCCATAGTAATTTGCATCCTGGGCGGTATTGGCGGAGTGATTTTTGGATTGTTGATTGGTAATTTTCTTGCAAGCATAATAGCCGCAGGCTCATTCGTTATTCCATGGATGTGGATTATAGTCGGATTTACAATTTGCATTATTGTAGGATTGGTATCCGGTTCATATCCAGCCTTCAAAGCCTCAAAACTTGATCCGATTGAATCACTTCACTTCGAGTAAAAGACCATTTTATATTTTGATTGGCACAACATTTGTAATTTTTTCAATTATTCTACACATTTACTCAATTAAATAGCACTCCTTTAATATTCGTTTGTACTTAGTATAGGATTTATGAAGATAAGGCTTTCATTATTACTGATAATTGCCTTTTTAATATGTGGTAAATCAATAGCTGGAGAAATCGTTATAACCGGGATCTATAATGGTAAAAATCTATATATTCAGAATCCGGCTATTCCTGACAAGGGAGGATTCTGTACGATAAAAGCATATGTGAATGATGTGGAAGTGGTTCATAACCCAACCACCTCAGCATATGAAGTTGATTTGTCTTCAGTCAGTCTTGGGCAGGAGGTAAGTATCAAAATTGTACATCATGATGGCTGCAAGCCAGTTGTTATAAATCCCCAGGTTATTAAGGAAAAGAATCCATTTAAGTTTGTAATGATCCAGTTAAAGGATAATACATTAGGTTGGACTACATCAGGGGACAAAATTGGCGACTACTATTATGTTGAGAAAAGGATCGGAGAAAAATGGATAATGATAAAATCTCTTAAAGCAAAGGGTAAAATCGAAAAAAATAATTATTCGATTGGAATCATGAATAGTGTCGGTGATAATAAGTATCGAATAAAATGCATCCAGACTGGAGGATTTATCAATTATTCTCCACTTGTCACGTATTATTCAAAAAACACGCCTGTTACCTTTTATCCAACCCAGGTAGATGACAAAATATATCTATCACGGATTGCAGATTTTGAAGTTCTGGATGTCCATGGAGCCCTTATGGCAAACGGAAAACAAAAAGAGATAAATGTAAATGAGCTTTCAGCCGGCTTATACTACCTTGTTTTAGAAGATAAAACGGAAAAATTCTATAAAAAGTGATCCTGCAATCCCATGCCGGGTGAACTCTGATTAATTTGCGATGTACGATGTGCGATTTTTTGGATATGGGATACATCGAGGGAGTGCTAAAATTATATCTGAATTCCCCCTCGGTCTCCAGCAAAGCCTCAACCTTGAACTCAGAACCTTGAACCTTGAACCCAAAACCCCATATCCAACTCAAAATTGCCTGGCATACTCCGTGACAAGTTCACCCTCGACAATGCCTTGCTCGTTGATACCGGTCAATTTGACTTTAACTAGCTGATTGATTAATTGAGGATCAGATGGAACTCCAACTCTGATATAGTTTCCAGTAAATCCATGAATTCTCCCTTCAGCAAAATCATTTTCAAACAATACTTCTTTTATCGTACCCAGCCTTTGCTGATAAAAATGACGTTTTTTTTTTAATGATAAGCTCCTGAGCATACCTGATCGTTCCTGTCTTTCTCCGGAAGAAATACGGCCTTCCATCTCGATGGCTGGAGTATTAGCTCTTTCACTATAAGTAAATACATGTAAATAGCTTATATCCAAATCATTAATGAACTGGTATGAGTCAAGGAAATCCTGGCGCCTTTCACCCGGAAATCCAACAATTACATCAACACCGATTCCGCAATCTGGGATAGTAGTATTTATTTTGCTGATCCTGTCTTTGTATAATTCTCGTAAATACCGTCGGCGCATTAATTTCAGTATTTTATCTGATCCCGATTGAAGCGGAATGTGAAAATGCGGTACGAATTTTTCAGATGCTGCTGTAAAGTCTATAATCTCATCCGTCAATAGATTTGGTTCAACGGATGAAATTCTGAAACGCTTAATTCCATCAACTTCATCCAGCTTACGAATCAAATCAATAAATCGATCCTGCCGCTCACCGAGATGGATACCGAAATCCCCTGTATTTACACCCGTAAGAACGATTTCTTTAACTCCCTTTTCAGCAATTTCAATAGCCGATTTCACCACATGTTCGATTGTATCACTTCGACTTTTGCCTCTTGCCAGGGGAATGGTACAGAAAGTACATGAATAATCGCAACCATCCTGAATTTTTAAAAATGTTCTGGTTCTATCATTCAATGAGTAGGAGTGATGAAATTCATTTGTTTCATCAATTTTTTCCACAAACACTTTCGATGATCCATTTATTTCCAGGTCATCCAGGTAGTCCAGGAGTTTGAATTTTTCATTTGCACCCAATACAAGATTTACTCCTTGTATTCCAGAAATTTCAACTGGTTTTAGCTGAGCATAACAACCAACGATGATAACAAATGGATTTTCAGAATATTTTTGAGCGTCACGAATGATTTTGCGACACTTTTTATCTGCATTATCTGTAACTGTACACGTGTTGATTACGTAAATATCAGCCCCATCTTCAAAATTCACCTTTTTATATCCCCTGTCAGTAAATGTCCGGGCGATAGTGGAAGTTTCTGAGAAATTGAGCTTGCAACCCAGTGTACGAAAGGCAACACTTTTCATAGACTTGCAAAAATAACCAATTAATTATCCATTATTGTCCTGGACAAACAGCGTAATAATCCCTGCAAGAATCATCGAACAACCCCCAAGTACCAGGGCATAGATAGCATGTCCCGCAAATGCGTGCTTTACGAGTACACCAAGAATACTTGCAGCCAGAATCTGGGGGATTACAATGAAAAAGTTGAATATTCCCATGTAAACACCCATTTTATTATGTGGTAGTGAACTTGTTAAAATTGCATAAGGCATGGATAATATACTTGCCCAGGCGAATCCAATTCCTATTTCTGATAGAATAAGTATCTTGGGATCTTTGATAAAGAGAAATGAAATGAGTCCGAGCCCCCCGAATATTAATGCTATAAGATGGGTAATTCTTCTATTTGTATATTTTGCAATCACCGGAAGTGAAAAAGCAATTAAAGCAGCAAATCCATTGTAAACAGCCATTAATACACCGACCCAATCGGCTCCTTCATTATACAACGCAGAAGTAGTATCTTCTGAACCAAAAATATGTCCTGTAACAGCTGGGGTGGTGTATATCCACATGGAAAAAAGGGCGAACCAGGAAAAGAACTGCACAAAAGCCAGCTGTTTCATAGTCTTTGGCATGTGAAAGAGGTCTTCCATGATCTCGGTAAGACCATTCGATTTATCGGATTTCAGATAGAATCCAGCCAATAACTGTAAAATGGCAAAAGCGATGGCACCTACACCCAGAATATAAAGCTCTTTTTCAAGTGAATTTGTGTAAATGAAATAACTAAACAAGGCCCCACCAAATAACCAGAATAAGCCATTCCTGTAGTATTTTATTTTTTTATCATTCAGTTCGTCAGCATCAATCTGAACACCTTCAGATTCCTTTTCCGCTTTTTCAAATTCCTCTAATTCTTCAGGAGAATACTCCTTGGAGGAGATAACAGTCCATATTACAGCCAGTAAGAAAACCGCACCACCAATATAAAATGAGAATTTCACGGAGTCAGGTATGATGCCTTCAGCAGCTATATTGCTTATGTTTAGCCAATTGGTCATTACATATGGCAGGCCCGAAGCAATAACCGCTCCAAGACCTATAAAAAAACTTTGCATTGCAAAACCTGCTGTTCTTTGTTCATTTGGCAACATATCACCCACGAATGCCCTGAATGGTTCCATTGAAACGTTAATGGAAGCATCCATGATCCACAGCATTCCGGCAGCTACCCAGAGGGCCGGCGAATTAGGCATGAATATCAAGGCTATTGATGCAGCAATCGCACCGAAAAGAAAATAAGGTCTTCTACGACCAAGTTTATTCCAGGTTTTATCACTGTAATGTCCGATTATTGGCTGTATGATTAAGCCTGTTACGGGTGCGGCAACCCATAAAATCGGAATATCCTCTACATTGGCACCAAGCGTTTGGAAGATACGGCTGACATTAGCATTCTGAAGTGCAAAACCAAATTGAATGCCAAAAAAGCCAAAACTCATATTCCAAATTTGCCAGAAAGAAAGGCGGGGTTTCCTTTTCATAAAACGTAATTAATTGCGTCTGTTTCTTAATCGAATTTAGAAATGCAATTTTAAAAATAGAAATATTCGCTACATCGTAACCACTTATATATATAATAAAGTATTATGAACATTATAAAGTTCCTATCAATAATATTCTTAGATCATTAGTAATCACTTTCATCAGAGGGCGGCTATAATAGAAAAACAAAATTGGGACTTGAACCATAAAACAGGATGATGATGGGCTAAAGTTCCAGCTTCCCTTACTGCTTGATCCACACCATGAAGGGCGTGATTTTTCTATATTACAGCAGCATTATTTAAAAATACCGTATTGACCGTAGACTATCAATACGGTATTCGTAGATATTTTTGTATCGGGTATGATGATACCCCTAAAATCTATCCATTCGCGTTAATGCAGTTCAGGTCCTCAAAAGCCTGCTTCAGTCGATCAGAAAAACTGGCTTCACCCTTTCTTAACCATGCTCTTGGATCGTAGAACTTCTTATTAGGTTTATCATCCCCTTCCGGATTTCCGATCTGTCCCTGGAGATAAGCTTCATTTTCCTTGTAATTATTAAGTACGCCACTCCAGAATGCCCATTGTGTATCGGTATCGATGTTCATCTTGATGGCACCGTACTCGATAGCTTCTGTGATCTTCTCTGGCTCAGAGCCCGATCCACCATGGAAAACAAAATTCACAGGATTTGGTCCGGTTCCATATTTCTTAGCTATATACTCCTGAGAGTTCTTTAATATAATTGGTGTAAGTACAACATTACCTGGCTTATAAACACCATGAACATTACCGAATGCAGCTGCTATTGTGAAGTTATCGCTTACACTTTTCAGTTCTTCATAAGCAAAAGCAACCTCTTCTGGTTGTGTATAAAGTTTGGAACTGTCAACACTTGTGTTGTCCACACCATCTTCTTCTCCACCGGTTACACCTAATTCAATTTCCAGGGTCATGCCCATTGTATCCATTCTTTCCAGATACTTTTTAGAAATTGCGATGTTCTCTTCGATAGGTTCTACTGAAAGATCGAGCATATGTGAACTGTAAAGTGGCTGTCCGTTCTTAGCAAAGAATTTTTCGCCTTCATCAAGTAAACCGTCAATCCATGGTAACAATTTCTTTGCACAGTGGTCTGTATGAAGAATAACGGGAACTCCATAAGCTTCAGCCATCCTGTGTACATGGATGGCACCAGAGATTCCTCCGGTAATGGCGGCTTTCTGATCGTCATTTGATAATCCTTTCCCGGCAAAAAATACAGCTCCACCGTTTGAGAATTGGATGATTATCGGAGAATTAACTTCCTTAGCAGCTTCTATGGCAGCATTCACAGTACTTGTATTAATTACGTTGACTGCAGGGAGGGCAAAGTTGTTCTCATTGGCATAATCAAATACCTCTTTGACTTCTTTTCCGTGCAATACTCCGGCTCTAAACTTGCTCATTTTTAAATTTTTTTTGTTATAAAATAATTAACTATAGATGCGATTTTGAAAGGAAAATCTTTCTTTTTAAAAAGTAACGCAAAAATAGTCATTATACTGCTTTTATGCATGATGGAATACTATAAAAATTAGTTTTTCACCGAGTATTGCACGTTGGGTTTTGAAAGCACAAACATGACAAAACTCACGGATCTAAAATATTTCAAATAAAAAAGCGCAAATGCTCATTATATTTGGGCGATATTTTTATTTTCAGGCAGGAATTAATCTTAGAAAGAAATATGGAGCATTTTTTTGGAATCGATATAGGTGGATCCAATGTAAAAATTGGCCTGGTGGACACTGAAAAAGGTCTGATGGAAAAAAATAAATATCCGACCATTAAGTTGAGGGAAAACAATGATTTTGTTCAGAATTTCAGTGATGTATTAAAAATTGAATTTGAGAAATATCCTGAGGTCAATAAAGTCGGAATGGGTATTCCGGGTACTTCCAGTAAAGATGGAAGATCCACAATTGAAATTCCAAATTTATCCGACCTGGATGATAAACCATTTATCGACAAATTGGAAAGTGATCATCCTGGCAAAGAATTCCTGATGGATAATGATGCTAACGTGGCTGCTCTTGGAGAGTATTATTTTGGTGTGGAAAAGCTCCCTGAAAACTATGTGTTTATTACACTTGGAACCGGTGTGGGAAGTGCGGCGATTATTGACCACCATATCTGGCGTGGAGGAGACGGTAATGGAATGGAAATGGGTCATATCATGTCGAGGAACGGAATGGAACTGGAACATATCATCGGGAAAAAGGGACTCATGGATATGATTAACAAGTTGCTGAAAAAAAGCAAAGAAGATTCATTGATAGGGAAGAAATTTAATACATGGGATACAAAACTTTTGGTAAGTGCCGCAGAAGGTGGTGATAAGGTAGTACTGAAGACATTTAAAAAAGTTGGTGTATTGCTGGGGGAAGCACTCGTTACAACTATCCGGTTGTTGGATATAAAAACAATACTTGTAGGGGGTGGGATCTCCCAGAGTTATGATTTTGTTGTCAAACCTATGGTGAAAACAATTAATAAAAACCTGACTCCTTATTATACAAAAGATCTCATGATCAGGAAAGCAACACTTGGTAATAATGCCGGCATAATTGGGGCAGCCTCATTATGTTTTAAATAGGAGCGGATCCCTTTTTTATAAAAATTTCCTGACATAATCCAGTTGCCGAAAAGCGTATAAATAACGTCTCTGGATATTTATGTTCATGGTTATCCATGCAATCAGGACCAGGTTCCATCACATAAATATAGAATTTCTGATTTCTTCGAAATAACTCATTCCTATCCGGTTTCCCAAGTAATTTGATTATCTGTCTGCTTGTATGTCCCAGAAAGTGACTTTGATTCTCCAGTATTATCTGGCGTTGTGATAGCCTGAAACCATTGCATCCAAGTTGATCTTCTACCCAGTGTTCTCGATCAAATCCGTCAAGTTCTATCTGTTTTTTACAGTTCCAAATAAGGCTGACAGTTACCAACAGCATGAAAAAGAATATTCTGTGAACCAATCTACTCAAACTATGTTGTTATTTAATACTTGTCAATGCATACTGTTTCCCGTGAAAACCAGTAAAACCTGTAAGATCGAAATCTACAAATAATTTTCCGTCCAAGTTATAAACTTTGTGGCATCCTGAAAAAGGAATATAAGGTTTAAATTTGCTCTTAATAAATCCTTCATGATGACCAGAATCTATAAATTTTATCGTAATCTGAGTGCCTTAACCTATCTTGTGATACTACTTACCACATATGCATACATGCCCGAAAAGGTTGGCTATCTTTTTAATGAATACAGGGAGCCAGTAAATACATTTTCCCGGGGAATATATTTTTATTCTTTTTTGGGACTCTTTTTCGTTGTAAATACTATGCTCCTATTATTTGAAAAGCAGATATTGTCTCGACTAATGAGTCCAAATAATGTGTACCTGAAAGGAAGGTTGACTGATTGGATCAGGATTTTTACTGGAACGTCCAATATTTTTATTGTCCTGGTTATGATATTTCTCGTATTTGTTAATAGTCACGGCTCTGTTCCTGCTGAGCAGGCAATATTCCTGGTATACCTGGGATTGTTGATGATTATTGCCTGTCTTATATGGTTAGTAGTCATTGCCATCAAACAAGACAGACCTGATAAATAAATAACGCGACTAAGATATTTAGTAATAGGAAAAATATATCATGCAATTATTTCTTTAATAATAGTAACATAATACGTTGTGTGATAGTATATTAAGTCACTGCAGTTAAATCTTTGCTAAAAAAAATTGTAATGATTCCATTTTTTTTAGTAATAAAATGATTGTATATTCAACTTGCTTAGGTGAAACCTTATAGTATTTTTGTGCGCGGCTTTCGTTTTTACATAAGGTTAGTAGGATAACAGAGAATAATGGCTGAGAAAAAGAGTAACGATACTCAGGTAATATATGATGAGAGCACGATAAAATCGCTTGATTGGAAAGAGCATATCCGACTTCGTCCTGGAATGTACATTGGCAAATTGGGTGACGGTTCAGCCCAGGATGACGGGATATATGTTCTTGTAAAGGAAGTCATTGACAATTGTATTGACGAACATGTGATGGGTTTCGGAAAGACCATCGATATAAAAGTTGGTGATCACAAGGTTGAAGTACGGGACTATGGTCGTGGAATACCACTTGGTAAGGTTGTAGAATGTGTATCAAAGATCAATACAGGAGGGAAGTACGACTCTCAGGCATTTCAAAAATCAGTTGGTTTGAATGGGGTAGGATCAAAAGCTGTAAATGCCCTTTCGAAATACTTTAAAGTACAATCATTTCGTGACGGTAAAACCAAACTGGCTGAATTCAATTACGGGGAGATACTCAATAATGTAAAAATTAAGTCCAGCAGTAATAGAAACGGTACACTTGTGGTGTTTGAGCCTGATGATAAGATTTTCAAGCATTTCCACTTTATCCCCGAGTATCTTGAAAACCAGATATGGTACTATGCTTACCTCAACGCTGGTCTGACATTGAATTGCAATGGAAAGAAGTTCCATTCAGAAAATGGTCTTCTTGATTTAATTAGTAATAGTACAGACCAGGAAAGCCTTCGATATCCCATAATTCAACTGAAAGGGCAAGATATTGAAATAGCTATCACACATAATATCCAATATGGTGAAGAGTATTATTCATTTGTAAATGGTCAATATACCACACATGGCGGAACACATCAGGCTGCTTTTAGAGAAGCAATTGTAAAGACAATCAGGGATTTTTATAACAAGAATTTCGAAGCATCAGATATCCGGGCAAGTATTATCGGTGCAATTTCTATCAGAGTAATTGATCCAATTTTTGAATCCCAGACAAAAACAAAACTTGGTTCCCTGAACCTTGGACCTGATGGGCCTACCATGCGTGCTTTCATTAATGATTTTGTTAAGAAAGAGCTGGATGATTACCTCCACAAGCACCAGGCAACTGCTGATGCATTGTTAAAGAGGATCATGCAATCCGAAAGGGAAAGAAAGGATATCGCAGGAATTAAAAAGCTTGCAAATGAACGGGCTAAAAAGGCAAATCTTCATAACAAGAAATTAAGAGATTGCAGACAACACTTAGGTGATAATTCAGGAGCAAAGGGTGATGAAACAATGATCTTTATTACTGAAGGGGACTCAGCAAGTGGATCCATTACTAAATCAAGGGATGTACAGACACAGGCTGTCTTCAGTCTTCGTGGTAAACCACTGAATACCTTCGGTTTAACCAAGAAAGTAGTTTATGAGAATGAAGAGTTTAACCTGCTGCAACATGCGTTAAATATTGAGGATGGTATAGATGGTCTCAGATATCGAAAAATTGTAATTGCTACTGATGCTGATGTAGACGGAATGCATATAAGATTGCTGCTGTTAACCTTTTTTCTTCAGTTTTTCCCGGATCTTGTAAAACAGGGACACATATATATTCTCGATACGCCACTGTTTAGAGTCAGGAATAAAAAAGAAACCATATACTGTTACACGGAAGAAGAGAAACAGGCAGCAATTGACAAATTAGGAGGGAAACCGGAAATTACCAGGTTTAAAGGACTTGGGGAGATTTCCCCTGATGAATTTGGCAAGTTTATTGGTGAGACAATGCGCCTTGAACCAATCATCCTTCATAAAGACACAAGCATCAAAAGCCTGTTATCTTTCTACATGGGTAAAAATACCCCGGACAGACAGGGATTTATCATTGATAATCTCAGGGTTGAGAAAGATCTTGTTGAAGAAGAAGTTTAACCAACATGGCTGAGGAGAAAAATAACGGATTCGGTTTAGAAGAATTTTCAGAAGAAGATAAGATCCATGATATATTGCCTGTTACGGGTATGTATGAGAATTGGTTTCTTGATTATGCTTCATATGTTATATTGGAAAGAGCTGTTCCGGCAATTGAGGATGGACTGAAGCCGGTCCAGCGACGGATCCTTCATGCAATGAAGGAAATGGATGATGGACGTTATAATAAAGTGGCCAACATCATTGGCAGTACCATGCAATTCCATCCGCATGGGGATGCATCCATTTCAGATGCCATTGTTGCACTTGGTCAGAAAGATTTATTAATTGATACACAGGGAAATTGGGGAGATGTTCGTACTGGAGATGGATCTGCAGCCCCAAGATATATAGAAGCCAGGCTTTCAAAGTTTGCACTTGATGTTGTATTTAATCCACAAACGACGAATTGGCAATTATCATATGATGGAAGGAAGAACGAACCCATCACATTACCGGTAAAATTCCCGTTATTATTAGCCCAGGGTGTTGAAGGGATTGCTGTAGGGTTATCCACCAAGATTCTTCCACACAATTTCCTTGAACTTATTGACGCTTCCATAAAAGTCTTAAAAGGAAGAAAGAGCAATGTTTTTCCTGATTTCCCAACAGGAGGGATGGCTGACTTTTCTGATTATAAACAGGGTATCAGAGGTAGCAATCTTATATGCATTCCGTCTACATC
>JBHOSY010000098.1:0-17126 GCA_042584165.1 Bacteroidota bacterium
ATTATTAATACTGGAAAAGGTTATGAAATCTGGATTTTCAAGGGGAGACTCGGAAGCGGGAAAACCACCTTGATCAAAGCGATTCTAAAGCAATTGGGGGTTGAAGATATTGTAAATAGCCCTTCTTATGCTATCATCAACGAATATTCCAGCATTAATGATCATACAATATATCATTTTGATTTTTTCAGGCTTAAGGATATTTATGAAGCATTTGATATAGGAGTGGAAGAATATCTGGATTCTGGAAATATGTGTTTAATTGAATGGCCTGAAATAGTAGAACCAATGCTTCCAGATCGTTTTTTTGAAATTACAATTGATAATCCAAAGCACGAAGAACGAATATTTAAACTGAAAAAACATGGATGAAAAAAGTCGGACAGGATTCCATGAATTAGCACAGGAAACCCAATTATATCCGCAGGAATCTCTTCTGAAAGTAAAGAGCGATAAAAATTCATTATTTATCGGCCTTCCGAAAGAGATTTCACTACAGGAAAGCAGAATCGTTCTAACTCCGGATGGTGTCGGACTCCTCACAGCTAATGGACATGAAATTTGGATCGAAACTGGTGCTGGAAAGGAATCAAAATATACAGATCAGGAATATAGTGACGCCGGAGCCAAAATAGTATATTCTGCAGAAGAGGTTTATAAAGCCGAGATCATTCTTAAAGTAGAACCTCCAACACTTGAAGAACTTGAGTATATAAAACCACGTAAATCAATCATTTCAGCCATTCAGCTTGGAAATCAGACACCGGAATTCCTCAAAGCCCTAATTGATAAAAAGATAACTGCCCTCGGCTATGAATTAATAGAGGACAAAGCAGGCGGCACCCCACTTGTGCGGGCAATGAGTGAAATTGCAGGCTGTTCAGTTATGCTAATTGCGGCAGAATATCTGAGTAGTGCAAATGAAGGGAAAGGAATAATTCTAGGGGGGATATCCGGTGTGCCACCTACTAAAGTGATCATTCTCGGCGCGGGTACCGTAGCAGAACACGCTGCTCGGGCTGCCCTTGGATTAGGGGTCGACATCCAGGTCTTTGATGACCATATATATAAGCTCAGAAGGATAAAACATGCACTCGGGCATCAAATATTCACATCTACCCTCAATGCCGTACAAGTAATGGAGTCCCTGAAACAGGCCGATGTTGTAATTGGTGCAATAAGATCTGAGAAAGGAAGAAACAGGTGTATTGTCACTGATGAAATGGTTTCTCAAATGAAGCCGGGGAGCGTTATTATCGATGTAAATATTGATCAGGGGGGATGTATTGAAACATCCAGAATGACAACTCATTCTAATCCGGTTTATACAAAACATGACGTCATTCATTATTGTGTTCCTAATATCGCTTCACGGGTACCAAGAACAGCTACACAGGCTATTAATAATATATTTACACCCATTCTTCTCCAGGCAGCAGATGAGGGAGGGATAGAAGAAAGCATCTTCAAGCACAATAGACTTATGAAAGGAGTATATGCTTATAAAGGTCATCTTACAAATGCTGATATCGCAACAAAATTCAGCATGGAACATAAGGATATCAACTTATTTATTGCAGCAAGGTTCTAATTTAGAATCTTAAGCGGCAATCGTTATTCCTTTATCCTTTTCCTTCACAGGAAGCCTGCGAATCCTGATATTCAGATATCCAAATATTATAGTCATAAACGGACTGATAATATTGAAGAAACAGTAGGGAAGATATGTTAAGGTTGGAACACCCAGTACGGAAGACTGATAGGCCCCACATGTATTCCACGGAATCAACACCGAAGTTACTGTACCTGTATCCTCAAGTGTTCTGCTAAGGTTTTCTGGACTTAAT
Organism: Bacteroidota bacterium; assembly: GCA_042584165.1. Taxonomy (GTDB): domain Bacteria; phylum Bacteroidota; class Bacteroidia; order Cytophagales; family Cyclobacteriaceae; genus JBHOSY01. The sequence continues at coordinate 1,848 of JBHOSY010000098.1, forward strand.
CCACGATCACGGTATGTGTCAGCATACATCCTCCCGGGTACAACAATAGCCAGATACTGGTCAGAAGCAGTCAGGTTAAAAAATACACAAGTTGTAGCTGTTGATGCAATTAGTGATCCAGTACTATGAGCAAAACGGATAATGCTTTCTGTAATGCGATACAATAGTCCTGCTGCATCCATAATCCCTCCAAAAATCATAGCACACAGAATGAGCCAGATGGTATTAAGCATGCCGGCCATACCCCCGGTACTGAGTAATTCATTTACTTCTGCATTAGGAGTATTGACACTGATATTTGTATACATCGCCTTCATTACTGCAACATAAGTGGATTTAAGGTAATTGTTTTGTACGCCAGATACTTCATTAATAATGTTTGGTTGAAATATAATGGCAAATACACCTCCTGCAAGAACACCCAAAAGTAAAGCAGGCAAGGGCGGCATTTTCTTTACAATAAGGATGATGACAAGCGCGGGTACCAGGAATAATGCGAGGTTAATATTAAATGTTCCATCTATAGCTGAAAACACTGATTCAAGATTATTATCAGAAGATGTCGTTTCAGAAAAAAATCCAATAAAAAGAAATATTATCAGGGTAATACTCATGGAAGGTCCGGTAGTAAAGGTCATATAACGGATATGTGTGAATAAATCTGTTCCAGCCATAGAAGGTGCCAGATTTGTTGTGTCCGACAAGGGGGACATTTTATCTCCAAAGTAAGCCCCTGAAATTATTGCTCCTGCAACAAGCCCTTCATGAAATCCAAGTGCAATACCAATGCCCAACAAGGCAACTCCAAGGGTAGCAACTGTTGACCAGGAACTTCCTGTTGCCAGTGATACAATAGCACTTACAATGCAGGCAGCAAACAAAAATATGGTCGGATTCAGTATTTTTAATCCATAGTAAATCATGGCCGGAACAATTCCACTGAGCAGCCAGGTTCCTGCCAGTGAACCAATTAAAAGAAGGATTAATATTGAAGGTAATGCTGAACTGATGGTTTTGACAATCCCGTCTCTGAGTTCTTTCCAGTTAATTCCTAATCGGATTCCAACAATTGCCGCTACTGCTGCAGAAAGTATCAATACAATCTGATTGGATCCCGATAAAGCTTCATCCTTGAATATTGCCACATTGATTGAGAGGAATACAATTAGGAACAAAACGGGGAAAATGGCTTCTAACAGAGAAGGCTTTCTCTTTCCAATAATCATTTATCTAACACTTGTCCAACGATGCGGCAATATAATCAAAAAAACTATCTAAATCGGACAACAGACTTCCTGATATGTATTACCTGACAATCCTTATACTCCGATAGAAAGATTGTAAAAATGAATTCCAATTCTACGTTCAGTTATTAACTAAATTTCTATAATAAACAAAAAAGACTTTGCTACTGAGTAACAAAGCCTTTTCGTGGATTATCTTTTTTTATAAGGAAATCCCCATAAAAGACATAAAGGCGATTCCCATCAAGCCTGTTAACAACATGGTAATTCCCAAGCCTTTAAGCCCATCCGGAACATTTGAATATTTCAACTTTTCCCTTATTGCTGCTATTGCAATAATTGCAAGTAGCCATCCAATTCCGGATGAAAAAGAGAATACCGTAGCTTCAATTAATGTGTAATCCCGCTGCGCCATGAACAGGGACGAGCCCAGGATAGCGCAGTTAACGGCAATAAGTGGCAGGAAGATTCCCAATGAACTATATAAAGCTGGAGAAAACTTTTCAATTGCCATTTCAACCAATTGTACCATGGCAGCTATTGTTGCAATGAACATGATGAAAGTCAGGAAAGAAAGATCCATGTTAGCAAAATCAATACCCCATGAGGCAGGTAACCATTTGGCCAATGCTCCTTCCTGAAGGACATATACATCTAAAAGCCAATTCATTGGAACAGTAATAATTAAAACGAATATAACGGCAAGGCCAAGTCCCATGGCGGTTGATACCTTTTTTGATACTGCAAGATATGAGCACATGCCTAAAAAATAGGCAAATACCATATTTTCAATAAAAATCGCCTTTATTCCAAGATTTAGTAAATCCATTTTATAGATTAATTATGTTCAACGTAACCAGTCTTCGTTCTTTGCACCCAGATAATCAATCCCAGAATGATAAATGCTCCCACCGGAGATACCATTAAACCATTGTTGGGAAATGATTCCCATCCGATTGCTCCGAATACTTCAAATCCAAACAATTTGCCGGAACCGAATAGTTCCCTGAAAAAAGCAATTGCCAGGATGATCCATGAATAACCCATAGCGCTTCCAAAAGCATCAAGTGTTGATTCATAGGGTTTATTGCCCATGGCAAATGCCTCCAGACGGCCCATCACAATACAATTGGTTATTATAAGTCCTACAAATACAGATAATTGTTTGTATACATCATATGAATAAGCCTTTAAAACCTCATTTACCAGACTCACTAATGAAGCAATGATTGCCAGTTGTACAATGATCCTTACCCTTGCAGGTATGAGGTTACGCAACAACGAGGTAAACAGACTTGAAAAGATCATTACAAATGTTACAGATAATGCCATAACCATCGTTGGTTTCATCTGGGTTGTTACAGCCAATGCTGAACAGATTCCGAGTACCTGAATGGTTATAGGATTATCTTCATTGAGCGGATCCGTGATAAATCTTTTCCGTCTTTTCGATAACAAAGGTTCGGCTTTCTTCTTTACTACTGTGGTTTCTGCAGTTTCCGCCATATTATATCAAATTAGTCTCTTTAAATACAATTATAATGATGCAACTTCTTTACTCTCCTGTAGATTTTTTATAAAAGGTTCGTAGCATTCAAAATATTCTTCAAGCATTTTATTTAATCCTTTTGAAGTCAGTGTAGATCCTGAAATTCCATCCACCTGATGATGTCCTATTTTGGAAGAAGGGAGATTCTCTCCTTTCAGCATTTCTACTGATACAAGCATCCCTTGCTCATTATAGATCTTTTTGCCCTTGTAGCGATCTTTTACTCCTTGTTCGGTAATCCGTGCCCCAAGCCCTGGTGTTTCACTCACATGGTCAAATACTGCACCAATTATGGTGTTCATGTCAGTATCCAATGCAATATAAGCCCAGATATTATCCCAGAGTCCACTACCATACATAGCAAATATATAGGCTTCAATTGCTTCCGGATCACCTTCCTTATGAAAAATAAAGACTGGGTAATACCGTTGCTGTGGATCTTTCTTATATTCCTTTGCAATAACTATATTATCCGAATTCAGTGGCATACCTTCACTATCCTGATCAATAACATTTCCATCCCTATCGATTACAATTCCACGGATGCGGGCTGCGAAAATCCCTAGTATATCTTCTTTTGGATCGATGGGCATCACTGCACTGAGTATCTGTTTTTTCGTAGCTAACTCTTCTGCCTTCTTTTGAGCTGGTTTTAATCCCTCTGAAGCAAGAGCAAGTAATGCCCCCAGTATGGTTGTGAGAGCCATCGAAAATAATATAACATATGTGTTAGACCGTTGCACGTTGTAACCTCCTTTTCTTGTTAGCTTTTACAATGTAGAAATCAATGAGTGGTGCAAATACATTCATGAGTAGAATGGCTAGCATTATCCCCTCTGGATAAGCTGGATTAAATACCCGAATGAGAACCGTTAATAAACCAATCAGGAATCCATAAATCCATTTGCCTCTTTCAGTTTGAGCTGCAGTAACCGGATCAGTTGCCATATAGACTGCTCCAAAAGCAAGTCCTCCCAACACCAGATGATATTGTGGAGCAATTTCCATGAAAGGATTAGCTCCCCAAATATTAAACAACCATGCCATGAAGTAGGCACCTGCAAATACACTTACCATGATCTTCCAACTTCCTGTACCTGATAAAATCAGAATTACTGCACCTATCAGACACATTAAAACTGAGGTCTCTCCAATCGATCCTGGTATAAAACCAAAGAATAAGTTATTGAAACTATATATATCAGCCATCCATGTATTTGATAATGCTCCAACAGCTGATTGGGTTCCTTCGGCGGCTGCGGCCATCGCCAGGGGAGTAGCCCCGGAATATCCATCAATAACTGCTTTATCTCCGATATAAGTCCAAATTTCTCCTGAGATTTCCGCCGGATAAGCAAAATAAAGAAATGCCCTGGCCGTCAAGGCTACATTCACGATATTCATACCTGTTCCACCAAACACCTCTTTGCCAATTACTACAGCAAAAGCTGTTGCCAAAGCAACCTCCCATAATGGGATTGTTGGTGGGACAATTAAAGGAATTAACATACCCGTCACGAGGAAACCCTCATTGATCTGGTGTTTTCGTATTGAACAGAAAACAAACTCAATTCCCAGGCCTACAACATATGATACAACGATAATCGGGAATGTGATCTTGAATCCAAGCCAGAATTTTGGCCACCATGACATAACTTCTCCTGTTGCCAGGAAATGCTGGTGTCCTACATTCCACATACCAAATAATAATGGTGGGATCATTGCAACAACAACAGTAAACATCAATCTTTTCAGATCAATAGCATCCCTGACCTGAACTCCTTTATCAGATGTTACGGTATTTGGAACAAACAGAAATGTATCAAATCCTTCAAAAACGTAATGTAATTTTTCATATTTGCCTCCCTTTCCAAATTGAGGCCTTAGCTTCTCAAAAGCATCCGATAAGAATTTCATCTATCTGGTTTTTAGCTATATTGTAACAAATCCAATCCGTCTCTTAATATCTTCTGAAGATCATGCTTGGAAACATCTACAAATTCCATAAGTGCAACATCTTCTTCAATTAATTCATAAATACCCAACTCTTCCATATCATCATAATCCTGTGCAAAAATTGCCTTAAAAAGATATGTGGGAAGTATGTCCATTGGAAATACTTTCTCCAAAACGTTCGTTTGGACAAATCCCCTTTTATCACCCCTGGTATTTGTATTCAGGTCATATTCAGTGCTTTTTGAATTCAGGAATGAAAATAACCCAAACGATCGTTGTATACTTAGTTTTTTGAATGTGGGTAATGCCCAACCTAACATTTCAAATTGATCACCTTCAGGAATTACAGTTAATTGAGAGTGATAATATCCAAGATAACCATCCGCCTTTATCTTTTCACCAGTCAAAACATTCCCACTTACAAACCGCACGTGATCATCTTTCAGTTTATTTTCAAGGATTTTATTTATGCAAGCACCCGTATAAGTTTTATAATACTGGGGATCTTTAATTCCTGATCCAGTTATGGCTACAATCTTACTCGCATCATAACGGCCTTCAAGAAACAATTTACCTATCTGAGATATACCAATTGGAGTAATAGTCCACAAAAGATCCCCTTTATTGATAGGTTCAATATAATGTATTTGAGTGCCAACATTTCCAGCAGGATGTGGTCCGCTTATTTTATGTAGAATAATGTCTTTCAGATGTGTGAAAATTGGTGAGACTTCACTGCTGGCGTTCATGGTAATTTGAATCTGGCCAGGTGTTAACTTCTTCAGAATATCAATTCCAGCCTGTAAGTATTGTTCTTCTCCATTAAGAATGAAATCATAATCCGGTGCAAGCGGATGTGAATCAAATCCAGATACGTATATATTTTGGGGAGTATCCTCGGGATTCGCCACCGTTCCGTATGGCCTTTGAATAATATTTGGCCAGATCCCACTTGTACACAGTGCCTTGCATATTGTGTCCTTTTCTAATTTCTTAAGATCTGAAATAGTGTGCTTAGGAAAAGATTCATATCTGATTTCCTTATCAGCAAGAACCTTAATCTCCAGCAATTTCCTTTTTTCCCCTCGTTTGATTTCAACTACTTCACCACTTACCGGACTTGAATACTTTACGCTTTCCATCATTTTATCAAAAAATAATGGGGTTCCGGCTTTTACAGTGTCTCCTTCTTTAACGAGTAATTTTGGCCTGCCGATGCCAATGAAATCTGTAGGTTTGAGGGCAAAGGTTTCGGGTTGTGATACATCTCCAATCTTCTTTTCTGCTTTGCCGATCAGGTTGATGTCTAATCCCTTTTTAATTTTAATTGTCTCAGTCATTGCTGTTGGTAAATCAATCTTTCACATACGGCTTAAAAAGTGCTGCAAAAGTAATAAATATTGAATACATCTGAGGCATTCTTAGAAAATAGTTGAATGCTCAGCTTTAAAAGTATCTATTTGTTAATATTCTATATTACTTTGAGTAGGATCTTATCTTTCTAGCGATTTTCTCCATTAACCACATTGGTGTTGATGTTGCCCCACATATACCAACTGAATCTTCATTTTTAAACCACCCGGGATCCAACTCATCTTCACTTTCAACAAAATAGCTGTGTGGATTTGTTTTCAGGCAAATTGTAAACAACGCTTTCCCGTTAGAACTTTTTTTCCCACTTACAAATATTATCACATCATGCTCGGAAGAGAATCTTTCCATATTTGGTTCCCTGTTTGAGACCTGACGACATATACTGTCATGAGCCTCAAATAGAAACTTTTCAGGTTCCCTGTTATCATTCCTGATCTTATCTTCAATCTTTTTTTTGATCTCATAGAATCCTTTCGTGCTTTTTGTTGTCTGACTGAATAATGTAATCGGCCGTGTAAAATCAATTTTATCAAGATCTTCCTCAGTACTTATAATAACAGCCTCTTCCCTCGTTTGCCCTGTGAGACCTATCACTTCAGCATGCCCTTCTTTTCCATAAATTACTACCTGGCCATCTTGATCCATCATGTTGTCATAGGCATGCTTGACTCTATTCTGGAGTTTCAACACTACTGGACAGGAAGCATCAATAAGAATAATGTTGTTTTCTAAAGCAATCTTATAAGTTTCAGGTGGTTCACCATGAGCTCTTATCAGCACCTTACAATTGTTCAGATTATGTAAATCCTCCCTGTTAATAACTACCAATCCTTTATCCTGAAGACGCCTGACTTCCATATCATTATGGACGATGTCACCCAGACAATATAGCTGACCAGCTTCTTCTACTTCGTCCTCAGCCATTTGTATGGCATACTCTACACCAAAGCAGTATCCTGAGTTCTGATCAATGTTGACCTTCATCTCCAATCATATTTTTTGCCACTTGAAGTATGATATTTACCTGTTCTTCAAACAGAAGATTAGTAGTATCGACTTCCATAGCTCCATCAGCTTTCATCAATGGGCTATCCGCCCTGGAAGAATCAATCCTGTCCCTTTTTATCAGATTTTCTTTGATCTCGTCTAAATCTGCCGGAATGCCTTTTTCTTCCAATTCCTTTAGCCTTCGCTCGGCTCTTACTTCAAGTCCTGCTGTCATGAACACCTTTAAATCAGCATCTGGGAAAACAACCGTTCCAATGTCCCTCCCATCCATGACAACACCTTTATCAGCACTCATTTCTCTTTGTTTTTTAACCATCTCTCTACGTACAGGAGAAATGGCACTCACTTCACTTACCAGAGCAGCTACGTCAGGTGTTCGGATCAAATTTTCAACCTCCTCACCATTTAAAAAAGTGATTGATCCATGTTTCCCTTGCTTAAAACTTATAAGAATATTTTTTAATGAATCGATAACCTTTTGTTGATCTTCAATATTAATGCCGTGTCTTATAAAGTATAAGGTCACAGCCCTGTACATAGCTCCAGAATCGATATATGTATAATTGAGCTCCCTGGCTATAATTTTAGCGGTACTACTTTTTCCACAACCGGATTGGCCATCAACTGCAATAATGATTTTCATCATAATTTCTGAAAATTAACAATCTTTCACAGGACACGGAATCGGTCCTCTTTTGGGTAGACTTCTCTTTTTAGGTTTTGAAGAAGAGCACCCCCCAAAAAGGATGGCTGCCATCAATAAAAGATAAAGGCAGATTGATTTCTTTCTCAAATAATTAAATAATTTATAAATTCAATACAAATATAGTTATTATTAAAGCCTGCCGGCTTGTTTTACTTAAACTCAAAAGAACATGGCAAAAAAAGCACAACAAGGCAACGTAGAGAAAGCTTTACAAGAGATGGGCAAAGCTATCGATGAATTAATTGATAAAGCTAAGAATTCTCAGGGTGACGTGAAAGAGGAAGCGAATAAACGAATCGAAGAACTCAAGAAGAACAGGGATTCACTCGAGGAGAAGTATAAGAATTTCAAGGAGGGCCACTCTGAAGATATCGAGAAGTTTGAAAATTACATGCAGAAATCCGCCGATGAGGTAAAATCTACCATTAATAATCTCTTCTCGAAATTTAAAAAGTAATAGCTTCGCTGAATGAATGTCGTTTCTGTAAGCAAGGCATGTAAAAGTTTCGGCGAAAAAATACTATTTGAGGATCTTACACTTGGAATCCACAGAGGTGACAAAATTGCCCTGATAGGAGTAAATGGTTGCGGAAAATCCACTTTTCTCGAAATTATTGCCGGCATAAGGAATCCAGATACAGGAGAAGTGGTAGTTAGAAAGGATACCAGAATCGCCTACTTACCCCAAAATCCAGTATTTGATCCGTCAAAAACCATCATCGAAGATTTTTATTCAATCAGAAATGATAATATTTCATTAATTCTCGAATATGAGAAGTTGGTTATCCGGAAAATGCAGGATGCCACCACCAAAAAACTTCTCGAAGAATATGCACATAAGCTCGATTCAAGACATTTATGGAATTATGAGAATCAGATAAAACAAATTCTGGGCAAACTAGGCATCTACAATCTTGATCAAAAAATAGGGAATCTGTCAGGAGGTCAACAAAAGAGAGTTGCCATAGCTAAAACATTACTCGAGGAGCCTGATTTATTAATTCTGGATGAACCAACTAATCACCTGGATCTGGATACAATTGAATGGTTCGAGAACTACCTCCAAAACCAGCAACTCTCCCTAATTCTAGTCACGCATGATCGCTATTTTCTTGAAAACATTACAAACAGGATTGTAGAGTTGGAGCAGGGGGAGCTGATCAGTTATAAAGGAAGTTACCAGCAATACCTGGAGAAGAAAACGGAACGTGAAGAATTCAGAAAACGTGAAGTGGATAAAGCCAGAAACTTGATGCGAAAGGAATTAGAATGGATGCAACGAATGCCTAAAGCCCGTGGATCTAAATCCAGAGGGAGAATCGACCGGTTTCATGAACTGCAGAAAAAAGCCAATGTAAGACTGGATAAAATGGGTTTGAACCTGGATACTGAAATTAGTCGAACTGGTAAAAAAATTCTTGAATTGAAAAAGATTTCCTTGCAATATGATCATGTTCATTACATAAAAGGATTCTCATATACTTTTAAAAAACATGACAGGATCGGTGTGATTGGTCCAAATGGGTGTGGAAAATCTTCCTTGATGGATTTGCTGACAGAACAGTTGGATCCGAATGATGGAAATATAGTTAAAGGGGCAACGTTAAAAATCGGTTATTATACACAAAAAGAGTTGGAATTTGACTTGGATCAACGAGTAATCGATATCATACAGGAAAAAGCCGAAATATTTAAAATGCCAGATGGTAAAATGATTTCTGCATCACAAATGCTTGATAATTTTCTTTTTCCTTCGTCACAACAATACGATTTCATTCGAAAGCTCAGCGGGGGCGAAAAACGTCGTCTTCAACTTCTGCTTGTTCTTATTGAAAATCCGAATTTCTTGATTCTCGATGAGCCAACCAATGATTTTGATTTGATCTCTTTGAATGTATTGGAAGACTTCCTCGAACAATACAGGGGATGCCTTGTTATTGTCTCACACGACCGTTATTTCATGGATCTCCTGGTCGATCATCTTTTCGTCTTTTCTGGTAATGGAGCGATCGATGATTTTCCGGGAAACTATACCGACTTCAGAGAAAGAAAACTGAAAACAAGTGATAAAGATGATTCTCAACAGAAAAAAGCAAAACCCAGGATTACAAAAGAGAAAAAGAAACAACGGTTAAACTTTAATGAAAAAAGAGAATTTGATTCCCTCAGTAAGGAATTGGAAATGCTTGAGGAACAGAAAAATGATTTAATAGCTAAAATGAATGCAGGTTCTGATGATCATCAACTACTCACACAATGGTCTAATGCGTTCAATGAGATTTCGAGAATTATTGATGAGAAATCCGATCGATGGTTAGAATTATCTGAATATGTGGATTAATGAATCAGGGGCATTTCCCTTTCCGAAAAGGAATCAGATTGAATCCGTGGTTTAGATTTGATTTAATTCCTTGATGCTCTTGTATTCGAAATCAAAATCAATTTCAAAACAATTCGTAAAGGTTGATTTCATGGCTTTCTTTAATCCTTCAGGGTCATCAGTGTAAAATAAAAAAGCACCACCACCTCCAGCTCCGCAAAGTTTTCCCCCTAATGCTCCATGTGATTTTGCATGAGCATACATGGCATCAAGGACCTCATTACTTGTTGATGGAGTAAGCATCTTTTGAGCTTCCCAATTGCGTTCAATAATTGAAGCACATGACTCAATATCATTCTTTTCAAGAGTTTTTGCGAATTCGAATCCACATTCAGCCAGTTGGTCAAGTGCCTGCTGACCTGTTCTGGTATTATGATTTTTGTACACTTCTTCAACTGCCACTTGTGCATTTCTGGATTCACCGGTATGAATTAAGATCAGGTGGGAACGTAATTCCTGAAGCGTTTCAATCGGAACCTTTACATCTACTGGTTTTGCATAATCAGTACCGAACTCAAAACAGTTAAATCCGCCGAAAACAATAGAATATTGATCCTGTCTTCCGATAAACCATTGAAGTTCCTTGTTCTCAAGATTAAAAAGATCCTCACCTATTGCTTCAAGACTTTTAGGCTCAGCATTATAGGTTTTTGAATTCAACATCTCAAGTAGTTTGGCTGCAGTGGATGTACTTAAGCCACTGCCTCTTGGATATCCTGAGAAATTGAATTTGCCTCCCTTAAACTCGATTAATGGCCGGATTGTAACATTGGAAACATAACCTTTCTTACCATCCATAATATAAGGAACATCAGTCCATCCACCTGCGAAATCAATCCGAAGTGGAGCCTTTAAGGAGAAATTGATCTTATTGATGATATTTGAGGTGGATGTAGGAATAAGCTCCTCGGGAACTTCTCTTTTTATAAGCCTGATCTCGATTCCAAATTTTTCACATAATTCCTGCTTTTTATTAATAGCCGTATCATCATCATTTATTACAAAATAATCCGGTCGTAAAAGATCCAATTTGTTAATAAAATCAATTTTTGCATCTTCAGGTTTCTCATCATTCAAGACTGCAAAATCCACTTCTTCTAAGGCTGCTGCCAGATAAACCCTGTTGTTTTCCGGGTTTACAGGCCGTCCAGGCCCTTTCAGTTGCTGAATCGTCTCATCTCGCCCAATACCAACAACTACAATTTCACCATGCTCCTTACACTGACTGAAAAAGACAGCATGCCCTGATTGCAGGATGTCAAAACACCCGCTGCAAAATGCGATTTTTTTATCTTTATATACTTCCCTGATCTTTGGAAGGTCTTCCTCCCGCAGCACCTTTTTCCTGATTTTATCAAACATCCTGAAGAATTAAATCCTGTCCAAAACTGTTTTTATCAGTTTGTCAATACTTGTGTTATAGTTTTTTGAAAAAGTTTTTCTGACCCGATTCGCAATGATCACATTCAGACTTAGCATTTCATGACCCAGTAAAGTCCCCAATCCATAATAAGCAGCAGTTTCCATTTCGAAATTTGTCAGCCAGAAGTCTCCTTCATGAAAGTAAACCAATTCATCAAGGAAATCAGGATTTTTAGGTTCAAGCCTCACTTTTCTTCCCTGTGGAGCATAAAATCCAGGAGCAGTAATCGTGTTACCACGAACCATATCATATGCCAGTTGTTCCATAAGTTTTTTAGAACATCTTCCTGAATAAGGTAAAAAAGGCAATTTGGTTCTAGCTTGCAATTTTGAACAAACCTTTTCGCCGAAATCATCCTGTGGAAAATTATAGAAAGCTCCCAGGGTATCGATACCAATAGCATAATCAGAAGCAAGAAAAGTTCCAAGTTTCAAATCCTGTTGAATGCCTCCGGAAGTTCCAATCCTGATTATGTTTAGTTTTCGTTTTCTTTTTTTGGGTTCTCTTGAAGATATATCAATATTAAAGATCGCATCCAGTTCTGTCATTAATATCTCAATATTGTCAGTACCCATACCTGTGCTGATCACGGAAATTCTTTTCCCTTTGTAATTTCCTGTATGGGTAATAAACTCCCTGCGATTCATCTCGAAATCCAGCGAATCAAAATAATTACTGACTCTATAAACCCTGCCCGGATCCCCAACGGTAATTATTGTGTCAGAAATATCACCTGGTTTCAGATTGAGGTGATATACGCTGCCATCATTATTAATAATTAATTCCGTTTCAGGTATCCTGCTCATCTGGATTAAAGTTAATATAATACTTCTTCTAATCTATTGGTTTCGCCGGATTACCAAATATGGTATCTCCTTCCTTCACATCTGATATTACAACTGAACCCGCACCGATTCTCGCCTGTTTGCCAATTCTAATTCCGGAAACAATAGTTACACCTGATCCAATAAATACTTCATCTTCAATTACTACTTCTGAATTGATGATAGTGCCTGAACCAATCTGCACAAAATCACCTGTTTTAACTCCATATTCGAATATTGAATTTGCATGAATAATGCAATGATTCCCGATTTCTACATCAGTTCCAAGAATTGCCCCAGCATTTATGAAATTTCCATGACCCAGGATAGATGATGATGAAAGTTCTGCTTTTTTATGATTGGCATTAACAGGCATAATCTTCCTTCTGTTAATAAGCATCTCAACAATGGATTTCCTGAGTTCATTATCATCTGAAGCAACGAATGCTTCACATTTATGTCCGATATACTTTAGGAAAGCATCATCATCTGTTTTCCCTAATACACGCACATCGTTGATCTCCGTACCAATTAGTTCTTCCTGATCATCGAGGAAGCAGTAAATAAGAATATCATTACTGGTGAAAATCTCATATGCTGCTCTGCCAATTGCGTTTGCGCCGAATATTATCACTGGTTTATCCATGTAAAAAATGCTTACACATCAAATTTAAGTGTAAAAAGTGGCCTGTCCAAAAAGAGGTTATACTACATCCGAATGAAATGCTTTCCTGAGTAGTGGATTATTATGGACGATAAATAGCAGAAAGAAAGGTAAATAGCTGACTTTAAATCTCTCAAGGGTTCCATAATTCGGAGTGGAAAATGTTAAAAGAATTGCCAGGATAACAATATAAACGATCATACCGGTTCCCAGCAGTTTATGATCCACATTCTCAACTTTTTTATAACTGAATACTTTAGCTATTGCAATGATGAGAACCACCAGGTTGAATGATCCGGCTAATGTACCCAGATAGTTGTGGGTACTCCAGGGGAGTGGAAGAAACAGCCCACCAAATAATGAGACCGGAATATTGATAAGGAAATAGGAAATTCCATGACTAAAATCTATAAACTTCACAAGGTTATCCGGATCAGAAATAGCAGCCATCTGAAAGTGATTCTGTTCCAATACTGTGAAGATGTTTAATGGATTTAAGTTTGGATGGAAAAACGAAACTCCAACAGAAAGAATTACAAACACAAAAAGATATATGCCGAAAACAGGCTTTTTCTTGGTAAAAATGAAGCGGGGATCTGAAATGATAATCTTGCTTATAAATAGCGCAATAGTTACAGAAAATAATATTCCCGCATAATAATACTTCAACAGCCATAATAAAAGGGCCGATACAATGAGAATAAAACCCTGAACGATATTAATTTTGAGATCCCTGAAAAATGGTAAAAATATGTAAACGAACAAGCTTATGCATCCCATCGCAATGCTTTCTTTAAGTAGTCCGGAACTCCAGAATACCACCGAGGGGAACAAAAGGAATCCAAGTAGTGCACCAACCCTATAAGATGGAAAAAGAGATGAAATCCGGTTAGCCAGTAGCCATGTACCGATAAAGCTGAAAAGTGAAAAATATATGCTGATCAACCAGTAGTTATTGTATGTAATTATTGCAAATAAGGATATTAATTTAGTAAAAAATAGAGCCCTGGGTTGGTTGAGGTAGTATGTGAAACCATCGGGTATAGATCTATTTAAGACAACAAAATTAAAATAACTACCCGGATCTTTCCTCGCAAGTTCGGATAACCATGAAGCAGCTTTATGGTATGAAATCGTATCGCCTGATTTGAATACATATATATAAAGGAGTCCAAGAATGATTCCAGCCCCAACTTTAAAAAAAAGGGTGTAAAAGAACCATGATCTGAGCGGTTCTTGTCTGGTTCTATTATATAACCAGATGATAATTACTGAATAGACAAATGAATTAAAAAGCAGATAGAATGCCATTTGATTTATTTTGGGTTAATCAGCGCTATCCCAATATTACAATTTAAACATTTCTTTTTTAAGCAATAATTTTGGTATAACTCAATCATAGCCTGACTTTCATAAGCAGTCTTTTTCTGAGGGTTAAAATAAAGGTAGTTCCTGGTTGTTTTGTTGTTCTCAAATTTAAGTTCAGTAAGATAGGTGATTGCTTTCTCTTTCCAAATATCATTATCAGAATACATCCCATAGGCAAACAATACAGGCGATACTGTATTTATAACAATATTATGAAGACTGCTTTGTCCCAATGCAGGGATGGGTTTTTTTGAGGATTTCCCAAAATCATAATGATTGATCCAATATGGTGATTGAACCACAGACATCTTTTTTATGATTTTATCAAATCCTGACTTATTTGTAATTAAAGAAAATAAATTCCTGACATTATGGATTAAAGCAGCAAATTGAGCAAGCCGTATTGAAGGGAAGTTAGAGGGACGTAAACGAAGAAACTTCCAGTGATGTCTGCTAAGCAATGGTTGAGGAAGATTGAATTTCTTTAAAAGAAACCTGAATTCCTCAGTTAGATTCCTGTGATAATCATCCATTGATTTATCAGTGAGAAAACCGGCAAAACCGAATATCAAGGTTTCCAGATGAACAAGATCATCGCTATATTTCAATAGCATTTTTAATGGAAGATATTTCCCGAGCCTGGAAAATGGATCGTTGTTTACCTTAAATCCAAAATTATTGGCTAAAGTCATATAAGCAGTCTGCTCCCAATCATTATGAGTGAATTCCAGTATTTATCATCTGGTTATATAATAGAACCAGACAAGAACCGCTCAGATCATG
>JBHOSY010000099.1:0-16972 GCA_042584165.1 Bacteroidota bacterium
CTGGTAAACTTTAACCTGATTAGTAAATATGTTGCTGATCCCGAGTAAACTGTCACATGAAAGGTCGATAATATCATCAATCTCCGGATCCTCATTAGAATAAGAATAACAAAACGTGGGCAATCCAAAAAATAGACCGCACAGTACCAACCCTGCGAATAAATTAGAGTAAGCAAATATAGTGTTGTTTATCGTTCTAAAAAGTGTCACCATGCCACATATATTTAGTGAGTTTATAATTTCATTATCTTTCGACATACAAAACAAGTATCCAGTCATTGCCCGCCATTGGTGATTCGGGGGGATCGATTACTACATTTGTATCCCTTTCAAAAGTATGAGATTCATATATAAAAGTCCCTTCTCTGGGATTAAACCATTTCACCTTAATTTCATCTCCATTTTCTCCAAGATCTGTTAGATCTACCGAGAAGTTACTTCCATCTGCAGAATAGATATAGGCATAACTACCATCATTTGCCCTGGCAGCTTGTTTATGGGAATCATAATTACATGACTGCCCACTTACAATAATTTCCTGAGCAGGAACCATTTGTAAAAATGGACGTTCTTCAGAGCCAAAGAGTTTTGCTAAATGCCCTATATCTTCACCGCCTGGAAAATGTAACGCTTGCTGCCAGCTATCTCCTTTGATATTATATGCTAATCCTGTCGCTCCATAAGTATGCCCAAAAGCACCTGCCAATATGGTAAAATATGCTCTTCTGCGGACATGCCATGCGTTGGCTTTGGTACCTGTTGAATTCACAGGCATATCATCAAGATGACCCTCATACCACCCCTCAAGGTCTATTACAGGTTTTATTGGTGTCTTTGAATAATCTGCAGCTATAGCCTCCCAAACAGTATATTCACCACGTACATCCGCTCCTGATATACTGTCAGGAATCCCACGTATGCTATACCTGTAAGGTAAGTTTGACGGGGCAAAAAATCGTGCTGTCTGCCAGGAATTGAAATCAACGATATCCTCATACTCTTCGTAGATTCTACTACCTGCTAAAGGATGCAATGATATTAATTTATCACCTGTATCCCCATCACAGATTCCCCTGCTAACTGCTTTGATTTTTTCTACCGGTGCTGTCTGGTAGGTCGATTCATTTAAGCCTAACCATATTATATTATTCCGATGTTTATATCTGTTGCCAATCCACTTTCCATAATTGTAATAATCACTTTCACTAAATCGTTCTGCCGGATCACCTGCTTTATCATACCTGCTCCAGAATGTAATAATCCAGCTTAATCCTACTGCAGCATATAAGCCATGACTTTCGATCTTGTCCAGCCATAAATCCACATATTGCCAATAAACCTCCTGGGGTTGTATAATATCTTTGTGAAAAGCTCCTCCAAAACACCAATCTCCTGCATAATTAGCGCCGCCATAAACCGCTAATTGAGTTTGAATTACCGTATAACCCTGATTGGTACGTT
Organism: Bacteroidota bacterium; assembly: GCA_042584165.1. Taxonomy (GTDB): domain Bacteria; phylum Bacteroidota; class Bacteroidia; order Cytophagales; family Cyclobacteriaceae; genus JBHOSY01. The sequence goes on from JBHOSY010000099.1 coordinate 1,462, forward strand.
TGTTCAGATACTCATCCAGTTCGGATGGCGATAGTTGATCCCAATCCCAGAATGTATCACCAATCCAAAGAAAAGGGGTGTTATCCTCCTTAATAAGAAAGCGATTATTATCACTGATTTTCAGTTTTGGAAGTTCCTGACATAAGATGTTTTGAGGAATGATACCAATAGTTAAAATTATTGTAATAACATGTTTAATAACCATATCCATTCTACTTTCATGAAGCTAGTTATACTGTATTAAAATCAAGATATCTTAGATCCTGTCTTTCTAAAATAACAAGAGTTGATAGCTTTAAATTAAAACTTTTAGAGGACGTATGTTAATTCAGTAATCAGCTGTCAATCCGAAAAAATAAAAAGAAAAAAAATACTTCAGATCCTATCTCAAGGCTATTCCTCTGTATCTTCTTTTCTGATATGAAGTAGAAATTGTTTGTCGAGTATGAACTCATAGGTTGAGATCTCCACAAGTTCTGAAGCTTTTTTGGATTGTTGTAAGACTTCAAGCAGATCCTTTGCCACAACAGATCCTTTGATATCATTAATTGCCTTACCCCCAAAAACACGTAAGGTGAATGAATGGCCTCCCTTTTCCCTGGGATTAATATTATGAAACTCGTGTTTTGAAAATTTATATTCCTGGGGACTTTCTGCCGCGTCGATCATAAGTCTCAATATAGCGGGACGGTACTTGTTCCACAGGTAAGAATATTTGCTGATAGGTGTTGTTGAATAGTATGACATAGATCTATTTTTATTTTTTACAGTATAATATTCAGGATGAACGTTCTATTATTTGGTGATGATGATAATATATTTCCAGGTAACTATGACAAGATAACTGATCAAGTGTATTTTGTACACAAAACGGATATGAGATAAAATATCGATGAGGTAATAATTAATTAAATAGTAAAACAGGATCAGTACGATTAATAGCTCTGGAGCTACGTAAATAATGATTCTAATTCAACTCCTGATTTTTAGCTCAATGCTAAGTTTTTTCAGTGAATTTTCCTTGCTGCCTTCCTGATAAGCAAAGTCCTATTCACAAAAGATTTGAATCTCCTTGAAAGCATCACTTATTATTCCTGCCAACTTCTCACAGTAATCATTATATAAAAGTAGTCATAAGTGAGCAATAATTTATAATCTCACTGAAATGATAGCTATTTATTGAATGGGAGGTACATATGATGAGGCTAACTGGTGGCCAAATAATAAAATTACTTTGTGTTAGGATCTGGATTAATGGATACAGGAGGGTTGAACTTAAATCCAGAGACGAACAGAAAACAACTTCAGGATGTCTTTCTACTGAATTCCTCTGGATCGGTATGATATTCGAAGGTATAATTTATCACATCAACCCAGATGCATGATCATCTGGGTAGAATTTAACTTTCCATTTTCAATTTGAATCCAGGGACACTTGCTGAAAATCGAAAATAAAAAGTTCAAACCCATAAGAATAATATTAATTTTGAATGAGGTCTTTTTAAATGGTAGTTAGGCAGGGAAATAAGATGTTTTTAAATGGATATGATGTTAAAAACAAATAGTTGGCCAATGCACCCTGATTTCTTTATTTTTTTAATCTCAAAATGCTTCAATGAAAAATACATATCATTTAAACTATATATCTGGCTGTCAGCTATATAAAGATATTGAAAAGCGCAAATCAGGATGGATAGTATTGACATCCTTGAGTTTATTATTTTTCTGTTTATTTGGATGTAATACAGGCGCGGTAAAAGAAAATCAACAAAATAATAAGGGTGGCGATGTTTCAATGAAAAGCAATATTGATCTATCCACGATAAAAGTAGGCTATGTTTCTCCCTCACTTAATGCTCCCTTTTATGTAGTCCTTTCCCAATTCGTTCAAAAATATACTGAAAGTTATGGGATGAGTTTTAAAATGGCCGATGGTCAGGACGATATAATCAAACAGATAACCTCGATAGAAGACCTGATCGCAACCGGTTTAGATATACTTGTATTGAATCCGTTGGATCATAAGGCACTTGTTCCTGCAGTAAATGCTGCAGGAAAATCAGGTGTTCCAGTATTCATTGTTGACAGCCAGATAGATGTTTCAGCTAACTATATAACGAGCATTCAGGCATCAAATGAAGGTAATGGTGAATTAATCGGTGAGTGGGTTGTAAACAAGCTTGGGAACAAAGAGATCAAAACAGCATTAATCAGTGGAAGTCAGGGTAATCCGGTTGGTCGGGAAAAGAGACTGGGATTTGTCCGTGGATTTGTTGAGACACAGTTGATAACACAGGGAAATGCGGATTTAAATATCGTCTCACACGGTTGGGGTAACTGGACTTTACTGGGTGGTATGGAAGCCATGGAGGATATATTGGTCGCACATCCTGACGTTGACCTCCTGGTAGCTGAAAACGATGCCATGGGGATGGGAGCTCTTAGAGCAATTAACGAAGCTGGCAGATCCGGGGAGATACTGATTGTAGCTTATGACGGTCAGAAAGAAGCGTACGAACTGATCAATGATGGAAAATTTGGAGCTACTGCACTCAATAGCCCTGAAGAACTGGCCAGAATCGTCGTTGAATCAGTAGTTAAATACCTGGATGGTGAGCAGTTGAACAAAATAATATATACCCCTGCAGTAATTATTACGAAGGATAACGTGGATAAATACTATGATCCTGATGCTTTGTTTTAATTCTAATGGTATGGGATAACATTATGTACCGGGTAGAACTAATCAACATTTCCAAATCTTTCGGAGGCGTTGCTGCATTGAAGGATGTAACTCTCAGGGTTAGAGCGGGAGAGATTCATGCACTTGTTGGAGAGAATGGAGCTGGTAAGTCCACATTAATGAAAATCCTTTCAGGTGCATACAAGAAAGATTCCGGAAAGATCCTTATTGATGGTGAAGAAGTGCAAATAAATAATACACATGACAGCAAAAAGCTTAAAATAGGTATCATTTACCAGGAGTTTTCGCTGGTACCTGATTTATCCGTTGCAGAAAATATCTTCCTGAGCAAGCTGGATTCAACTGGTTTCTGGATGAAATGGGGGAAATTGAAAACCAAAGCTGTAGCACTTATAAGCAGTATTGGTTTCAATATAAATCCGGGTACTGAAGTTAAAAAGCTAAGTATCGCCCATCAACAGATTGTAGAGATTGCAAAAGCACTATCTGAAAAAGTGGAAATATTGATCCTGGATGAACCATCAACCGTTCTGGGACCGTTCGAAATTCAAAAACTATTTGAAACATTAGACAAACTTAAAAAAGATGGAGTTTCAATAATTTATATTTCGCATCACCTGAGTGAAGTTTTCCAGATTGCCGACAGGGTTAGTGTGATAAAAGATGGTACATCAAGTGATAGTTTATTAGTGTCTGAGACTGATAAAGATTCAATTATCAAGCTAATGCTGGGAAGACCCCTGGAAACGATGTACCCGGACCGTATTAAATCGATTGGTGAAGAAGTAATAAAAGCAGAAAACATCCAATTGACAGACGAAAAAGAAGGTGTATCATTTTCCGTTAAAGCGGGAGAGGTGCTGGGTGTTGCTGGATTGGTTGGAAGTGGCCGTACAGAGATGGTTCGCTGCATATTTGGAGCAGATAACAAACATAAAGGCAATGTATTTCTTTCCGGAAAACAAATTCATATTAAATCCCCAAACAAAGCAGTAAAAAATGGCATCGGAATGGTGCCGGAAGATAGAAAACAACATGGCGTTATTCTACCATTATCTGTAAAAGAAAACATTGCCTTAACCAATTTTGATGTTAACATAAATAAACTGGGTTTTATTAAATCCAGGAAAGAGCGTGAGCTTACAATAGAACTGATCAGGAAATTTTCAATTAAAACTCAAAACGAAAATACTTCTGTAGCCACTCTTAGTGGAGGCAATCAACAGAAAGTCACCCTCGCAAAATGGATGAAAGGGAATCTAAAGGTGATGATCATCGACGAACCTACAAGGGGTGTGGATGTTGGGGCTAAAGTAGAGATCTATAATTTAATAAATGATCTTTCAAACCAGGGAGTAGCCATTATTATTGTTTCATCCGAAACTTCTGAATTAATGGGCATCTGTGACCGGATACTGGTGATGAGAAGAGGAAATACAGCAGGCGAATTGGATAAAGAGGATTTTTCCGAGGAGGATATCCTGCGATTATCAATTGGAGCATGATTCTAAAAGTAGATAAATAATAATGAGGATTGAGACAAAAAAATATATCCGTTTTTTGATTGAACACAATACGGTATTGATTTTTATTGTAATGCTTGGAGTATCTGCTTTTGCTTCTAATGCATTCTTCACCCCAACCAATTTATTCAATCTAATAAGGCAGGTTACTCCTGTTGGTATTATCAGCATGGGTATGCTACTGGTGATCCTGACAGGGGGAATAGACCTCTCGGTCGGATCCGTAGTAGCAATGGTGGGTGTTTTATGTGCACTCTTTACACACATTATGCCTTTACCTGTCGCGATATTGACTGCACTTGTCTGTGGATTACTGGTGGGCAGCTTCTCAGGATACCTGGTTGCTTACCATAAAATAGCACCATTCATCGCAACCCTGGCCCTGATGTCAATCGTACGCGGATTAGGCTTCATTTTCTCAAAAGGTGCACCTGTTATTGTGAATGATAATGCCTCTTTTTTGACGGATTTTGGAGGCGGAAGTTTCATGGGAATTCCTAATCCTGCCTGGCTTCTGTTTATCGTCTTTGGTATTACAGCAATCCTGTTAAAATATAATGCATTTGGCCGAATCGTTATTGCGACCGGTAGCAACGAAGAGGCTGTCCGTTTATCGGGGATTAAGGTGCGAGCATATAAATTCAGTGTTTATGCTATTGCCGGAGGATTGTCAGCGATTGCCGGAATAATTCTGACGGCAAGGACATCCGTGGGAGCACCTGTTACAGGAGTTGCCATGGAACTTGATGTTATTGCCGCAGTAGTGATTGGAGGAGCAAGTTTAATGGGTGGAAAAGGATCTGCTATTAATACACTCTTAGGTGTGTTTATTCTTGGTATGATCGGGAACATCATGAACCTCATGACTATCCCGGCATACTCACAACAAGTGATTAAAGGATTAATAATTATACTGGCTGTGTTATTACAGAGGTTTCAAGGAAACAATAATTAATTGACTTGCGATATGCGATGTGCGATTTGTATGAATACATAAAAGATTAAGCTTCGGAGGTGCGACCTATAATTGGATATATAATTAACAATAGAATTTGAAGGAAAACTACAAATTAAATAAGGAAAACTTACCACTGCTTCCAAAAGAAGTAATGGTTCCAATGTATGACCGATCTTCAATAAAAACAGGTATTATACATATAGGTGTTGGTAACTTTCATAGGGCTCATCAGGCATTTTACACAGACCAATTACTGCAGGATGGCAATACTGAATGGGGGATATGCGGTATCGGTTTATTGGAAGCAGATAGAAAAATGTATAATACCCTGAAAAACCAGGATGGATTATACACGCTCATGGTTATGGAACCAGGAAACAAATTCTCAATTAGTGTCATTGGGTCCATTGTTGAATATTTATTTGCCCCTGATAATCCAGAAGCTGCACTGGAGAAAATGGCTGATCCCGATGTCAGAATCATTTCCCTGACCATTACCGAAGGCGGATATAATTTTGACTCAACTACCGGGGATTTTATAATGAATGACACTACTATACAATGGGATCTGGAACATCCTGATGTTCCTAAAACGGTCTATGGTTACATAACACGAGCTTTACAATATCGCAGGGATCGTGGATTGCCCGGATTAACCATACTCTCCTGTGATAATATCCAGCACAATGGGAATGTGTGTAAAAAAATGTTGCTCTCATATGTTAAGGAAGCAGAATCCGGATTGATACATTGGATTGGGGACAATTGTTCATTTCCGAATAGCATGGTTGACAGGATCACACCTGCCACCTCGCAATCGGATATTACAAGACTTATGGATCAATACAGGATGGAAGATAACTGGCCTGTTACCTGTGAACCATTTACCCAGTGGGTCATTGAGGATGATTTTACAGGTGGAAGACCCTCATGGGAATCTGTTGGGGCACAATTTGTTAGGGATGTTACTCCTTATGAAAAAATGAAAATAAGGTTGTTGAATGCCGGTCATTCTTTATTAGGTTTCGCTGGTACTTTATATGGTTATGAAACCATTGACGAAACCGTCAGGGACCCGCTGTTTGAAGCGTTCCTTCGTGAATTTATGGATAAGGAAGTAACGCCTGTCCTGGGAAAAATTGAAGGAATCAATATTGGAGATTATAAAGATAGCCTTATTGAGAGATTTTCGAATCCGAATATTAAGGACAAGCTAGCCAGAATATGTGGGGAGAGTTCGGCGAAAATCCCCAAGTTCCTGCTACCGACAATACAGGAACAGTTAGATAGGGGAGGTCCTGTAAAATATGGAGCCCTGATTGTGTCTATGTGGTGTCGCTTCCTGGAATTAGCAGGTACATCTGGTTATGAGTATGAAATTCAGGATGCAATGGGTAAGGAATTACAAAAAGCAGCAATTGACTCCATTGATGATGATCCATTTTCGTTTCTGAAGATTAAGGCAGTTTTTGGAGATCTTGTCAGGTCTGAAAGATTTGTAGAATCATATATCCAGATGATAAACAAATTAAGGATTAATAAAATCGAGAAAGTAGTTAAGGATTTGATAGCGTATAGTTGATAGTTCATGTCTTGTAGTTGCTTGGTATTAAAATAGGTAACTATATTCCTTTCCTAAAGTCGTCTCCCTCGAGCGTTGAATGGGCGGATGCTGAAGGGGGATGAATAATTAAGACTCATTTGTACACTTTAAGAAAACTCTGCTTTAAATTAGTTAAAAATACATACATAAAATAGATACGTTAAATTGTTAACAATTATGAAAAAGACAGTTGTCATTATCTACCTGAGTGTTTTGCCATTAATATCCTATTCACAGGAGATACTAAAGGTTGACCCGAATCATTCACAGGATGGAGGCTATGGATATCTGATAAATTCGGACCAGACCTGTTCGGTCTGGTGGGCGGAAGGTTCATATAAAGTGATGAGAGATGCTCCATTGCCATCACAAAAAGATAACCAGGTGAAAATATGGTCCGCAAAAAATGAATATGAGTCTTTCATTGTAGTGATCCATCCTGAAAACCGAATGGAAAACTTCAGAATCACAATGCCCGAACTAACAGATAACCAGGGAAATACCATTGGTCCCGAAAAAATTACGGTCAGAAAAGTAGCGTATGTGAAAGTGACAAAACCGACTGATTCATATGGTTACACGGGATGGTGGCCGGATCCCTTACCTGTATATGATGCACCTGAAACCGTCTTTCCAAAAGAAAATCAACCATTCTGGATAACTGTTAAAGTACCTGCTTCAGCAAAAGCAGGTAATTATTCTGGAAATTTGGTCCTGAGTTCTGGCGCCTGGAATCTTACGGTGCCTGTCAACCTGCGCGTTTGGGATTTTACATTACCGGAATCTCCTTCTATGAGATCAGGATTGGGGATGAGTATGAATAATGTGAAGGATTATGACAATATTAATACACTTGAAGAGGAAAAAAAGGTATTCGAATATTATATGGAAACTTTTCGCGATTACAAAATATCGCCATACAATCCATTCGAATATTCACCAATCAAGGAAGAGGTAAGAGGTGTTGCCTGGGAAGGGGGACTTTTTGACAGCGAGGTGAAACATGCAGGCACCTATTCATATAAATTAGTGGATGAGTCAGCCACTGAAAATACTGAAGGCCATACAAAATATCTCATTCCAGTTAACAATGTTGACTCATATCAATTGTCATGGCATTCCAAATCTTTAATAGACAAACAAGATTATGTAATTGGTGTGGAATGTTACAATGCAGAAAAAGAATTGGTTATTTATGAAAACAGGTTCAATGTTTTCTCGGTTAATGGTAATTGGGCAGCAAACACATTGGATCTGGACAAATTCAGTAATGAAATACGATTTGTTAAGATCAGACTTTTCCCTTCAAAGAGAACGCTTACTGGCGAGCATAAAGGGACTGTATGGTTTGATAATATTAGTCTGATAAACACAGTATCAGAGCAAAATGAGTTTACAGCAGGTAACTTTGAAGTTAACCTTGGCGACATCGACATTCAACTGGATTTTGCGGATTTTAATGTTGCCGGCAAACGTTATTTAGATGAATTTGGATTCACAGGATACCGGCTCAGATTAAAAGGCCTGGGAGGTGGAAACTACTATAGCCGCAGAAAGGGCGTTTTTGAAGGATTTGAACAGGGAACAGATGAGTATAACAAGTTGATGGAGGGTTATCTTTCCCAAATGCAGAGCAACCTGGAAAAACAGGGATGGATTGGTAAGGAGTACATCTACTGGTTTGATGAGCCTGGAGAAAAAGATTATCCTTTTGTAAAAGAAACAAATGCTCTTATCAAGAAATATGCACCAAAGATTACTACATTCCTCACCGAGCATGTTGCAGGTCAGGATATTTCTGATGTAACAGACATTAGTTGCACCATCTGGCACAAGCTTGATCATGACAAGATAAAAAACATGAATAAAAATGGTCTGGAACACTGGTCATACCTGTGCTGCTGGCCAAAATCTCCCTGGATATCTGAGTTTATTGACCACGATGCTATAAACCTTAGAATGTGGTTGTGGGCCTCGTATCAGCATCAACTAAAAGGAATCCTGATTTGGCAAACAACATACTGGGATTCAAATGCTGCTTCTCCGGAAGGATATTTGCAGAATCCATGGGAACAGGCTATGTCTTTTGTAAGAGGATATGGCTGGCCTCTTGGTAAACAAACAATCTGGGGAAATGGAGACGGCCGATTTTTCTATCCCGTAAACCGGGACCCAAATAATGATACCAAAACCTATATAGAAAAACCTGTTCCATCAATACGACTGGAAATTCTGCGTGATGGTATTGAAGACTACGAATATTTTGTAATGCTTGAAGAAGCAGTAAAAACTGCAACCGGAAAAAAGAAGAAAATAGCAAAAGAAGCCGATGATATGCTTAATATTCCTGAGACTATTTATACAAATGAAACTACTTATTCAAAGAATCCCCAGGAAATCCTGAATTACCGAAAACAACTTGCTGAATATATTTTAGAACTTCAATAGAAGATCATGTATAGGTTAAAATATGGTTTGCTTTTATATACCGTTATTTTGATTTGCAATACGCCGCAACTGATTGCACAGGAATTACCCAAACATATTATAAAAGAATATAAACTGGTCTGGAACGAGGAATTCGAAGGTACCGAGCTCGATTTGGAAACCTGGAATCACAGGGGACTCGAAACCAAGCGTGATATCAGTATTGTAAAAACAGAAAACAGTTACCTGGATGGGAAAGGAAACTGTGTTATTGAATTAACAAAAGTAGGCGAAGAGTATCATATCGGTCAGATTTCTACCATGCTTTCATATTTAACACGTTACGGGTATTTCGAATGCCGTGCCAGGATGAACCACGAACCCGGACCTCATATTGCTTTCTGGATCCAGAGCCCCTACATATCCCAGGGAGGTTCTCCTGATAAAATTGGTGCAGAAATAGACGTATTTGAATACCTGTTAAAAGACCCGGAGAAAATTTATCATACGGTACATTATGGAGGATACAGTGAGGAACTACATAAAAAATCAGGAGGATCGGTAAAAATTGATGGTATTGAAAAAGGATTTCACACCTTCGGAGTGGAATGGCTTAAAGACGAGTATGTTTTTTACGTGAATGGTAAAGAAACCTGGCGTACGAGGGAAGGGGTTTCAAATATAGCCCAGTATCTTATTCTTAGTATAGAATGTTGTGGATGGGGAGGTGATGTAACAAAATCAAAATTACCTGATGAAGTAGTATTTGATTATGTGCGGGTATACAAAAAGAAATGACATAAAGGATAAGAAAATTGTGAGCCTTTTTCAGTTAAAATTAAACATGAAATCAACAGATATGAAAACCATGTTTATAAGTTACATTTTATTAATCACCTCAATCGTTACTTACGCTCAAACGAACAGTACTGAAACCGGAATGATTCTGAATGGATACATGAATAAAATTGGCGGCCAGGAATTTAATTATACATCCCCTGTACCGGACGTAGGAGAATGCCTGATCGTACGAGCCAACGACGGAAATTCAAGCATGGAATGGGAAACATCTCCTTTGCCTGATGGTCTGGAAGGTGAGTTTGTTACTTACTCGTGGATTGCTTCCATTGGGTCAAGCCCCGGTTATGCCCGATTCGATGTGGAAATAAACGGCACCCGGAAATTCTCTTTCTCAGCAAATGGTGAAAGCCAATGGGACGAACGATCAGAAGGTGGGTATAGACTATCCTTTGAAAATATTAAAGTCGACAGGTATGGGGATCATTTTGGATATATGTACCTCCGAATCCCGATTTCTGAATATCAGGTTGGAAAGTCGCTGAAGATAAAGATAACTGGAGGGAAATACAACAAAAGCACATGGTGCATGACTTATAAATTTCCGCTCACGAATAGTTTGAAATTCAAATCACTTCCAGCAATATTCAAGGAAGATGGCAAAGAGAAGCAACTAAGTATTGCAAGTATGTTTTATTTCGGGAATTCGCCAACTACTCAAGTTTATATTGATAACAGGTTATATAAAGAAGTTCCAATAAAATTTGGTTACAATTCAATAAGGATAGGTCTCCCGATAGTTAAAAAAGATAAAATACATAGGTGTAAAGTAATTGCTGGGGATTTTATTTATATAGGCACTATATCTGCAAGCCCGGTCAGAAAGTGGGAAGTTAATTTTGTCCAGCATTCACACACTGATATAGGTTATACGCGTTCACAGACAGAAATCCTTGGTGAACATTTACGTTTTATCGATTACGCCCTGGATTATTGTGATATCACTGATGATTATCCTGAGGAGGCTAAATTCAAATGGACATGTGAAGCAACCTGGCCTGTCAATGAATATATACGATCTCGACCTGCTGCACAGGTTGATCGCCTGAAAAAACGTGTTTCTGAAGGTCGGATTGAAATTGCTGGGATGTATTTCAATTTTGATGAGTTGCCAGATGAACAAATACTTGCCGCTTCTCTACAACCAATAAAAAAGATAAGGGATGCAGGGTTGGAAGTAAAAGTGGCCATGCAGAATGATGTAAACGGCATTGGTTGGTGTTTAATTGATTATTACAGTCAGATAGGAATCAAATATCTCAATATGGGGACACATGGTCACAGGGCATTAATTTGCTTTGATAAACCAACCCTATTCTGGTGGGAATCCCCTTCAGGAAATAAGATGCTGGCATACCGTGCTGAACATTATATGACGGGGAATTTTTTTGAAATTCACAGGGAGGATTTCAGTGTATTCGAAAACAGGCTGTTATCCTATTTGGTGGATTTAAAGGATAAAGGTTATGAATACAATTTACTATCGATCCAGTTTTCAGGTTATTTCACTGATAACTCTTCTCCTTCAACACCAGCATCTGATATGATAAAACAATGGAATGAGAAATATGACTGGCCAAAATTAAAGACGGCAACAGCAACGGATTTTTTTGAAGAAATGGAGGCCAGGCATGGAAATGAGTTTCAAACAATTCGCGGGGCATGGCCGGATTGGTGGACGGATGGTTTTGGAGCCTCGGCCCGTGAGGTGGCAACAACACGACAGGCACAAACGGATTTAATTGCCAATATGTCTGGATTGACCATGGCTGCCATACTCGGGTCTGATATGCCAGAACAAATAGAAGACAGGATATATTGGGCAAATGATGCTTTGCTGTTTTACACAGAACATACGGTCGGGTATCATAATAGCGTGCGTGAACCGTTTCATAAATATTCTATGGAACAAAGGGCTCTTAAAGAATCTTACGCATGGGAAGCAGGACGCAGGGCCAGGATGATTGGAGAAGAAACCCTCGGGCTTTTACAATCACACGCCGAACGTGAGAAACAACCTTCTTTGGTTGTTTTCAATACTCTGAATTGGGATAGGAGTGGTCTTGTAACAACTTATATAGATCATGAATTGGTACCTAACGACAGGGAGTTTCACATTGTTGATGAAGATGGAGAGGAAATACAGGCACAGGTAGTTGAGCCACATGGCAGTGGGTCCTATTGGGCAATTTGGGTTAATGACATCCCCGCTTTCGGATTTAAAAAATATGTGATCTCGGTTACTGAAAACAAAAAGGAAGCAAATAGAGGCAATGAAAAAGTTTATGAGCTTGAAAACCAATGGTATAAAATTAAGATAGATAATCAACGGGGGGCTATAGAAAGTATTTATGACAAGGATATAGACAAAGAATTGGTGGATCAGAACGCTGAATGGAAGTTAGGTGAGTTTATATATGAGACACTTGGAAACCGGGGGCAGATGGAAAGATTTTACCTGGATGATTACAAAAGGGAACCTCTTGATGAAGTTTGGTTCGAAAGGTATGAAGAAGGTGATATCTGGAATGCAGTTCATTTACAAGGAAATACTAAAGCAGCCATTGGGGAAGGTGATTTTGAATTGGAAATCAGGTTGTTTAATACAAGTAAGCGTCTAGATCTTGTCTATTCGATTTTGAAAAAATCAGTGACAGAACCGGAAGGAATTTACATATCTTTTCCATTTACACTGGATGATGGTATTCTTTCATTTGATGTTCAGGGTGGCGAAATACGTGCCGGAATAGATCAAATCCCGGGTTCGACCAATGACTGGAATGTGGTACAAAACTATGCCAGGCTTTGGAATGACAGCGAACAGATTTTGTTGAGTTCTCAGGAAATACCAATGATGCAATTCGGAGGAATAAATACCGGAAGATATGAAGCCGGGGCAATTCCAGAGTCTACCCACATTTATGGATGGCCAATGAATAATTATTGGACAACAAATTTTAATGCTGAACAACATGGTGGAATTAACTGGATATATAATATTTCCAGTTCTACAGATCATACACAACAGGAAGCCACCCGGTTCGGTTGGGGAAACCGTGTACCCCTTTTGGCTCGCGTTCTACCCGGGGGTGGAAACGGTGGTATTAACTGGGAAAAATCCATTATTCAGGGATGGCCAGAAAATGTTATTCTTGTAAGTTCTATACCGGATGAAAGCGGAAATTCATCCATTTTACATATCCGGGAAATCAACGGTGAGGAAGCTGATTTAAAATCCCTGAAACTGGTGAATGGCAAGCATTTTACAATAAAACAGGTAAATGTTCTGGGGGAAGTAATCACTCCTGAAACAGTTGAATTAAAACCATACGAAGCCAAATTCATAAAAATCAGTTGGTGAGTTGACAAGATAAAACATTATCCTGGTTGAACGCAGAAAATTTAAAATCCGTAAATATGAGATTTTTTCCGTTATTATTACTTTTCCCGCTTTTCCTGTATTCATGTGGGATTAGGAGTAAAATCCCTGAATCATATTCAGATCCAGTTATGCCACTTATTAAATTGCCAATGGATTTTAAATCCTATCGACAAAATTCAAATGTCGGAAATATTGAAGCTGGAGGGTATTATGATATTCTGGATGTAGAGGGTCCCGGTTGTGTACGAAGTTTCTGGTTTATTAGAGCAGCCAATAAGAATATCGAAATCACTACAGACAATGCAGAAACACCTCAGATAAATATGCCTCTGGAATCATTTATGGGGATACTTCTGGGCAAAGAACCATACATCATTAATTCAGCGGCTTTTGTAAGCTTACCTAATGAAGGCATGAAAAAAGAAGGCAGTGGAATGCCGAGATATACTTGCTATTTGCCGATACCATTTCAAGAATCCTGTCGAATTAGAATTCATGTTAATGAGGAATCAGGTATGGCAGCTATGGTGAATTGGCATAAATATAATGAAAGTACATTCATAACCTCTTATCGTCTACATGCTACCAACAACATTAAAAAACCCGCTCCAGCAAGAGGAGGTACTATGCTTATGGCTGACATTAGTGGAGAAGGATTTGTTGCAGGGATTTTTCAGGGTATCGTTCAAAAAGATAACAGCGATGTGCATATGAAGGTGAATAATGTAATACCAGAACACACCTGGGTCAATCTGCATTATTTGTACTGCACACCAGCCTGGACTCCTTTTGCCTTAACTGAAAAATCAGTATATGCTAAAACCATTTTAAAAAGTAATATAAAGAAGTCTGCAACCATTCGGATTGGATTTGATGATTGGATTACTCTTTGGCTCAATGGGAAAAAGCTTTCCACTTTTTATCATGATGAAGATTTCAATTCAGAAGAAATTCCTGTGAAATTGGACAAAGGTAATAACGAATTATTGGTGAAATATGCCAACTTCGACAAACTACCCAATAACAGGTTATGGGCCTTTAGTCTTCTGGTGAAATAAACTAACAATATCCTCAAAATAAATGGATAAAATGCGACAGGCCATAATGCTAAGTCCCGGTTTAATTGAATACAGAGATATACCTGAACCTGAGGATGTTAAGGAAAATAAAATTCTTATTAGAATTAAAAAGATAGGTATTTGCGGTTCAGATATTCATGTATATCATGGTGAACATCCGGCAACACCATACCCGGTGATCCAGGGACATGAATATTCAGCGATTGTAGAAGCAACAGGGAAGGGGGTTAAAAAGGTAAAACCCGGGGCTAGGGTAACAGCCAGACCGCAACTTGTCTGCGGAGCATGTGGTCCCTGCATGAAAGGGCAATACAATGCCTGTCAAAATCTGAAAGTTGAGGGATTCCAGGCTCCGGGCGTTGCGCAGGATCTTTTCATCGTTACTGAAGACAGGATCGTTGAATTTCCAGATAGCATGACTTTCGAAGAGGGTGCCATGATCGAACCAGCTGCCGTTGGCGCTCATGCAACCGGTAGAGCTTCTGATCTGATAGGAAAAAATGTAGTTGTTTCAGGAGCAGGAACTATCGGAAACCTGGTAGCTCAGTTTGCCCTGGCCAGGGGTGCAAAGAAGGTACTAATCACCGATATCAGCGATTTTCGCCTGGATATTGCTAAACAGTGTGGTATTGAGGGGGGAATAAATGTTGAAAAGATTTCTTTTGAAGAGGGGATACATACCTATTTTGGTGATGAAGGTTTCCAGGTTGGTTTTGAAGCAGCTGGTGTACAGGAATCATTGGACGTGTTGATGAAATATGTTGAGAAAGGAGGGGAGGTGATCATTCTCGGGGTATATGCTAAAAACCCTGTTGTTAATATGTTTTACCTGGGTGAGCATGAACTGAACGTTTTTGGTTCCATGATGTACCGGCATGAGGATTATGAAACAGCGGTTGAAATGATTGCTACTGGAAAAATTGAGTGTGTAGAAAACTTTGTGTAAACGCCTGAATTCAAATTCTGCATCTATCTTC
>JBHOSY010000100.1:0-16949 GCA_042584165.1 Bacteroidota bacterium
GTGCCGTAAGGGTCGCTAACAAAAGATAATTTCTCATTTCTATCAGATTCTGATCTATTTTCATTTCAATGTTCCTTGCTACCGGATTGCCTGAATATTTTTATATATTCAAAGAAATTCTAACAGGTCGATGATCTCACAGGAAAAACCAAAACCGAAGGTCCACTTTCCTTTAAAAGGATCAATTGTTTGGTCTGTTCGGATCCTGATTGTCATAGTCCTGCTATTGACGGCCACACAGCTTGCTTTAAATGTATATTCCAATGAGATAATAGGATCAATTTTAAAGAAATATGTGGAAATCAAGTTCAGAAAGCTATATACACTGAATTTTGAGGAATGCAACCTGAATTTCCTGGGGGGTGAATTGACCTTCAATGAAATCTATCTGTTACCTGATCCCTTCGAATTTAATAAACGGCAAAAAGGAAAGAACCCGAACTATACTTTGTTTGAGATATATCTGCCTTATGCTAAGGTAAGTGGCAACGGATTAAAGGCGATCTTAGGAAATCGATCATTGCAAATTGAAGACCTGGATATATCTCAACCGTATATCAAATACATTTCTTATCAACAAAAACCTCTGATTGAAAAAACCGGAACGCAGATTGGATCAACATTTAACCTGGGCCTCAGCAATCAACTGGAAATATTGCAAATTGAAAATGGATCCATACAGGAAGGTAGATTTCATTTGGTACTGTATGAAGATGATACGGTTTATGAGGCCATATTAAACAATATCAATATAGAATTATCTCACCTTGTTGCTGACTCACTTACAGTCGGGAGTTTCTATCATGCACTTTCAATCAGAGATTTAATTTTTTCGATGGATAATAACAAGATCGATCTGCCCAATAGTCCATATTCGATTAATATTGGTGATCTTACATATTCTTCTGCCGAGAGAAATCTCAACATCAGAGGCTTTGAATTAGAGAAAAAAAGGAATACAGAAACATTGACTGATGATCCGTTAATGATTGATTATATCCGACTTGCGGAACTTGAGTTACATGATATTGACCTTGAAAAGCTTGTTGCAGATAGAGAAATCTCTATTGACAAATTGATTTTAATAGAACCAGAGAGTCACCTGGTGATAAAAAGAAATCAGCGGTTAAAACAAAGTGGTGATCCATTTGAATCCATGTTTAAATTCATAAACAAAATGCAGATAAATGCCATTGACGTGGAGTCCGCACAATTCAGTCTGGATAATGATATAGCGGGAAAGTTGACAAATATTTTAAAAGTGGAAGATATTTCCATGAATCTTGATCACCTGCTTTTTGATACAGCCAGTTACAAGATTCGAAGACCTCGTTTTTTTGTAGATGATTTTAAGTTGCAGGCAGGCAACCAGGTGATAAGTTTTCCTGAGTCCATTAAGGATATGTCATTAGCTGGAATACATATATCATCTTATGATAATTCCATTAATGTTTCTGACCTCAGATTCAGCATTGAAGTTAACGAGGCAAATTCAGCAATTAATGGCGATTTTATAATCCCTGAGATGGTTTTTACTGACCTGAATATATGGAAGGTAATTCATGATAAAAAATTAGAAGCCCAGAAAATCGCCTTGAATAACGTAAAGGCTGATTTAAAAATAAAAAATACTGTTTCAGAAATTGATACTACAAATGTAATAATTGAAAACAATGATAAATCAATATTGGAAGCATTCTCAGGAACAGATATTAAGCATCTGGAACTCAATCATGTAAATTTGAATGTAAATTATCAGGAGAATTCAGATACACATATTCTTGACATCAGGGATTTAAATTCAAGACTGACACAAATAGTATATGACTCAGCCTATCTCAACGATACCTTGAATAATCTCATATTTGATCAACTGGATTTCGCAGTTCATGAAATAGCGTATTTGCTCAATGATACTGCCATGTTCCTTTTCTGTGAAGAAATTCTTGGAGAAAAGAACCTTAGTAAACTGGACTTATCCTCACTGAATTATGTGGATAAAAATGGAATAAAGCTGGATTTCAATAAACTGGGTATATATGGATTTTCCTTTTCAGAGTTTTTTAACAATAAACACATAATTGTTGAAGATCTGATATTAAATCAGCCATCATTCCAGATTGTAAATAACAAGAATTTAGAACATGAGGAAGAAACAGACCTGATTCGTAGAATCCCCTACTCAATTGACATCCTTAACTCTTCTATTGATAATGGTAATATTAAATGGATGCCCGCACAGGGAAATGAGACACTGGGATCAGTTGGTGAATTTTCTTTTTACATGAAGGCCTTTCACCTTGACTCTTTTCCCAATCCTGGTGAATCTGAACAATTTTCTTTTGATGATATGAGAATACAGGGATCGGGCATCCAAATGCAGGCTTTTGACAATTCGCATGATTTGCAAATTTCAGATATCAAATTATCTGCATTGGATTCCATACTATTCGTGAACGATATCACGCTGAGTCCTTCTGACAGTATCCCTACTACATATAGTGCTAAAATTAAAAGCGGACATATAAATAATATTGATGTTTTAAATATTATCAATTCTGACGAAGTGATTATTCCGGAAGTTATTCTTCAAGATCCAAAGATATCAATCACAAAATTTTCGGATGATAACAATAACGGATTGATTAGTACAGAGAAAACCCCAAAAAGCCTTACACTTCCCATGTTTGAAAAAATCCGGTTACAGTCATTTAATATTATTAACGGAGGATTTGAATTTAAAGATAATTCAAGTGGCGGTGGTCAATATCTCTATCTTAAAAAAATAAATTCATTCGTCCAAAAACTGAATTTGGATGAAACATTTTTCAAATATCCTGAGCAGTTTTTATTCTCTAGCAGATTATCATTTGAAGGAGAACAATTGATATACCAGACTCCTGATGATGAGTATACCGTTACTTTAGATAATATATACATCTCCTCCCTGGATAGCCTGATTACCGGTAATAACTTTCATATGCTCCCCCGGAAATTTGGTGCCGAAGTTTCATCTCTTGAGATTTATTCTCCAGATTTCAGTGTAAGCGGTATGGATTTATATAACCTCGCAAGTAACAGGGTCCTGAATTCAAATAAGATATTATTACAAAATCCCGAAATACATTACACCGGAGAAAAAATGAAAGCTGATTTGCCCGAACAAAAAACATCTAATGAGATAAGTATAGATCTGGGTGGTAAACTGCAAGAAATAAATATTAACAAAATTGAGATCCCAAATGGTCAGTTAATTTTTAACGAATCCAACACATCCGGATCCGAATCCCATATTATTGAAAATATGAATATTGGTATCTCAGGAATACATATCAGTGATGAGATGAGATACGAAACCCCTTTCGAGCTTGCCAGAAACATCGAATTGACGATGAATGGTATTGATTTGCCTCTTAATTCACCTTACTATTCATTGTATATAGGTGATGTTGAATTCTCATCGTTAAATAAGTCTGTTTCTGTTAAGAATATTGAACTGATTCCATTCACAGGAAAAACTGAATTTGCCGAACATTTTGAATATCAGGTTACCTGGATGAACATTATCAGGAGTAATGTGGATGTTCATGGAATTAACCTGAATGAAGCATTGAATGGGAATTTAGTTGCTGATAAAATCACGATATCTGAAGCCGACCTGGAGGTATACAAGGATAAGAATTATCCATTTGATGAAAATAATGCTCCTCAACTTCCAATATCAGCTCTCAAAAAGGCGCCGTTCAAGGTTATTGTTGATTCGGTAGAGATAGAAAATAGTATAATCAATTACAGTGAATTTGCTGAGCGGGGGCATAATCCGGGAACAATAATATTTGATGATCTTAATGTGCTTGTATTGAATGTTACCAATGATTCAATATCGATTCTGGATTCCAGATATTGTAGTATGAATGCCCAATCCATGTTGATGGGAAAAGGAAAAGTTGATGTGAATTTTGAATTTGACCTGTCCAGTATTGATGATTATCATACGATAAACGGAACATTGAATGCAATGAATTTAAAAGATATGAATCATTTTATGGAAAATGTGGCATTTGCACGAATAACCGGGGGGACAAATAATGAAATGATTTTCAACATGGACTTTAATAGCAGGATTTCAACAGGTTCCATGAGATTCAATTATGACGATCTTAAAGTAACTTTTATTGATAAAGAATCGAGTAAAACCGGTGTTGATGAAGCGATGGGAGCTTTTGTTGCCAATACATTTATTATTAGAAAGGATAATCCGAGATATATTATTATAAGAAAAGGGGATGTATATTTCTATCGGAATATGCAAAGATCAGTTTTTCATTATTGGGCACAATCTCTTCTTTCAGGAATCCAATCAAGCGTCGGTCCTAAAATAAATCAGAAGAAAATTGACAAAAGGGCACTTTCCAGATCATCAAATCTGGAATAATTCAATTCTATAAAAGAGTTCATAAACTCAAATAGAGTCCCGTTTTATCAATTATTATAACCTGTTTCTCTTTTTCCATTCATCAAGTTGAAAATTAAATATAGTATTGCAGAGTAGTCCATTTTGGGAAGGAGGAATCCCACTAAACAGGAATTTAAAGATCAGCATCGATATACTGGCTTTTGGCTTTTTGATTGAAGTACACCCGGAAGAATCGGTATCTGCTTATTAACCTGTTTTTGCGATTTCAACTGAAGATTGGATTATTCTTTGAAAATTAATTAAATACTAATAAGATCAGTCAATTAGATAACAAAAACATCAAGAGTTTCATGCTAATATCATAATTTTGCATCCTTCGGATAATATAATTTCATATTAGAACAATCATTCATCCGAACAATTTGATTATATTTAATTAGCAAAATTTTATTTTGCAATTGCTGATTTTAGTATAATCTTTGTAGTAGCAATTATAACTTATCCTTTTTAGTAATATGTGTATGAAGAGAGTATTGCTTTCCGCAGTGGTATTCCTTGGATTAGTATCTGTGGTTTCAGCTCAAGCCGGGGCAGAAGACACCTTTTATTTTGATAATGATCTGGTAGACATCAAAGATCTGGCAATTAATCCCAATTTCATCAGTAAGCACTATTTAGGAGAAGATATTGCTGTTAAAATGCACCTTTTAAAGGAGACCTACACTTATATTGAAAGAGGGGATGATCTTAATCCTGTTGATAAAACAGTTGTCAATAAACCGACTATATTTTATTCAATGAAGAAATTGAATAATTATTATAAAAAGCAGATCAAGAAAGGCACAATATCCAAAGAGGATGCCAAAGAGAAGTTGGATCTTTATCTGGATATCTGTCTTTCTATTTATTTACAATCCACTGATAATTTTGAAGAAGCACTTAGAACTTCTAAAGGCAATGATGAGATTGTTGGTGTTTTTTCAAGAGTGATCCTCAAATAAGAAATTAAATTCTATATGGAAAAAAGCTGCCAAAAGGCAGCTTTTTTTATATATAAATCTCATTTAAATATTTATCAAGGTCTTTTGTTTTCGAAAACGACTTTATTTGAATTATCTCCTTTCTATCAAGATCAAATAATGTTTCAACATAGAAATTCTCTAATGCATACAATGCATATTCTTCCTTCTTCATAACCTTATTCATCAAAAATACTCCCTGATTTCCAAGAATCTCAAATTTCTTGTATAATGACAATTGGTTGAATTTATCAAGGGTGATCATTAATTCATTCTTTTTCTAAATAGCCAGTACAGAACAATGCTTAAAATCAATATCCCTACTAAAAGGGCAATGAAGGATCCAGGGGTTATCTGGTCAAGTGCATACATATACAAACTCTATTATCCTCCTTTCAAAAACTTCTTCAATTTCTTTTTGGTCTTTTCAACCTCTTCTTTCAGCTTTTCTTCCTGTTCTTTCACGACTTCTTCTGCTTCATCCTTTACTTTATCAATCTCTTCCTCTGCCTTAACTTCTGCTTCTTTCTGTAATTTTTCCTTTTCTTCCTGTGCCTGCGCTTTTAAAGTCTCTTTTGCTTTCTGAGAAGTGCTTCCAGTCTCAGCTCCCAATAATGTCACTTTGGGATCATTATAATCTCCTTTAACGCCAAAATTAAGCTTGACATCTTTTGCATTTGTAGCCAGGTTTTGACCTGCCAGAGACGAAACCAGGCTTCCGGCTTTTTGAACCGCTCCATCCGGGACATCCATTTTGATATTATAATCCAGGGATCCATCAATTCCATTACTACCACCTACCAGGGCTTTATTATCACCAATCTTAACCTCAAATGGTTCCAGAAAAACCCTTCCATTGATGATCTCGGCCTGCATTAGTACATCGCTGAGGGAAATATTAGTATCATCACCTCCCATCTTAGTCAGACCATTTATTCCGGAGACAAGTTTTGATTTGGAACCGGTTACGGAAGCTTTTACGATTTTTATTAATCCACCTCCCTTCAATGTAGCCATGTCAGGCATCATATCTGGTTGTAACTCGGAGGCAAGTTTGAAATTTGTTGAAAAATTACCATCCATTATGGCAGCGATTGGTGCCAGCTTTTGAATTGTGACAAAGGACTGATATGCTTCAGGAATTGCCAGATCTTCTATATTTATATCGAAGTCAAATGCGGGATGTTCCATGTCCCTTGTATCATATGTTCCGCTCATTCCAAATTGCCCACCCAGCGTATTGAACCTGATCCCATCCATTCTAACCATACCATCACGAATTATCAGCATTCCTTTCAAATCTTCAAGTTCCATATCATCATATAACACCTTGCCAATAGCAGAGTTCAATGTAAAATCAATATTTGCCGGAACTTCATAAACCTCAAGTGAAACAGAATCTTCTTCCACTGCCAATGTATCTTCTTCAGTCATCCATTCGTTAAGATCAAACTGGTTGGAAGAGAAATCCATCGTTCCTTCAAGAATCGCGTTTTCCTCCATTGCATATGAAATATAATTTGAAATATATCCACTTATGTGCATATCGCTTTCCCCCACACTTCCATCAAAATGATCAATGTCAATCCTGGATGGATTCATCATCGCCTGAGCAGATTCTATTTTCATTCCCTGGGAAAAATCATCCCCTGAGAAATTGAAGTTCTTCAAAGAAAAATTGCCATTTACTGCCGGGAATGTATTTGACATACTGTCATAAGTCCCGGAAATATTCATACTGGCATCCAATAATCCGGACAGGCTCATTCCTTCCATCGGCATCATTTGCATCAAGTTTCCAAAATCCATTTTTGCATCGATAGAGGCTTCCATATCATAATCCACCATATTCTTGATATGCATTTTCATATCAACAGGATTATTTCCGAAATCAAGATGAAAATCCCGGAGGTTCATCTCTGTTCGAGCCATATCCCCTTCTTCGCTTTTGAGCATCATGTCCACTTTGATATTTTTTATGGATTCAGGTAGGTCAGGATAATGGAAGCTGGCATTTTCAGTGAATACATCCATACTAAAAGTTGGCATTACTTCAGATGCCTCGCTGTATATCCCCTTGATAAATCCTTCGAATTTCAGCATCCCATTTGCTTCGATTCCCGGAAAATCCTGAGTATATATGCCTGGGACAAGGGATAACAAGCTTTTAAATGAATTATCTTTTGCCTGGAAGGAAATGTCCATTTCAATGTCCTCTGATGGCATCTCAAGGAAGCCATCAAAACCAAATGAAAAATCATTAAGATTGATCCTGTTTTCCATAAAGGTGAATTTCATATCAGCCATATTCATATTCATCCTTAGATCAGTAACCAACCTTTTGTCTTTCAGGTATTGAACGTCTTCAAAACTAACCATCATTCTTTCGATCTCAGTATATGTATCCATATCAAAAACATCCAGGCTGAAATCTCCAGATCCCTTATGATTGATTTCATTTAATACTACAGCAAAATCAAGCGATAAATCATAATACACAATCCTGCCATCTCGAATTTCCCAGTTATCAATTGCTATAGAAAAATCCGATGGTTCCTCCTCCTTTACAACTTCCTCTTCTTCACCGGTCTCAACCATAATATCATAATTTGCTGTTCCGTCTTCCATAACCAGGATAATTATTCGTGGTCGGTCCAGGGTAATTGATTTCAGTTGGATCTTGTTGCCTGAAATCATTTTCATCAAATCAATTGTTAAATCAAAGCGGTCAACAGCCATTAAAGTGTCACCGGCAAATTCACCTATACCCACTACTCCAAATTCGCCTATGCCGATTGTCAGGTTTGGAAAATTCCTGAAAAGTGACATACTGACTTTATCTGTGTCATAAAACACATCCGCTTTTACAGTGGATGCAACCTGCTTATCGATAGCTGCTTTAATATCATCTTTGAAAACAACAGGTATCAAAATACCGATAGCAATAATTAATATCAATAATATCCCAAATATGATAAGTACTTTTTTCATTTTATATTTGTTAATTCTGACAGCGTATTACTACACTAATATATGGATATAAGCTGTTTAAAAATACCCATTCACTCCAAATTATTATTATTTTTAGCAGATGATTAACACGCTTATTTGACTTGGCTAATAGAAACATCAGAATCGTAATTATACTGGCAGTAATCTCAATAATTGGGACAGCAGTAATACAGTACATCTGGATGCGTCGCGCCTTTGATTTGAGTGAAACACAGTTTAACCGCTCTGTGAATATTGCGCTGAGAAGTGTAGCAGAAAAACTCCGGGAACACCAGGGATTGCCTGAACCAGATATCAATCCAGTGGAGCAGCTATCATCGAATTATTTTGTTGTACGTATTAATGATGAGATCAACGTTAATTTATTGGAAGACCTCCTGAGACAGGAAGTATCCATTAGAAATATTCATACGGATTTTGAATATGGTATTTATAATTGCTATGACGAAGAAATGGTTTATGGAAACTACGTTCGTATTGGCAGTGGCGGTGAGGTTGTGGAGCAGGAACCCGACTTACCTGTGTGGGGAGATGCCGACTATTATTTCGGTGTTTATTTCCCTAAAAAAGGCACTTACCTGTTAGGTCAAATGAAAATCTGGCTATTCTCAACACTTGTATTGTTGCTTATCATACTTTTTTTTGTTTATGCATTGTGGGTGATCCTGAGACAGAGGCGACTTTCTACGATTCAAAAGGAGTTTATCAACAATATGACACATGAATTCAAAACGCCCATATCCACGATAGGTTTATCAGCTGATGTTATAAGAAATCCGGATATCATCCAGCACCCCGACCGCCTGAAAAACTATGCTGGAATTATTTCAGAGGAAAGCATGAGATTGAAAACCCAGGTTGAGCGAATATTACAGGTGGTCACCCTGGATAAAAGTGATATAACTGTCGAAATGGAATCTGTAAATATTCAGGAATCCATACGTGAAGTAGTAGCCATGATGGAACCAGTCATCGGCGATAAAAAGGGATCCATCAAATTTAACTTCAATTCTGAGAATGCACGGATTCTGGTTGATGGTCTTCATTTTAAAAATATTCTTTTCAATTTACTGGATAATGCACTTAAGTACTGTAATGATATACCTGAAATAGTGATTGGAACCCAAATCCTAAATAAAGAAATTGAGATCAGGATTGAAGATAATGGTATTGGCATTGAACGATCACAATGGAAAAAGATATTTGAAAAATTCTACAGGATTCCAACAGGTGATTTGCATAATGTGAAGGGATTTGGATTAGGACTCCACTATGTATCCAAGATTGTGAAGATATTTGGTGGGAAGATCAAGGTTGAGAGTACTCCCGGTACAGGAAGTATATTTATTCTGAAATTCCCAGTTAGTGCCTGATATATATTCACATAATTTGAAACCAACTTTCTTACTGAGGATCTGGTTATTCCCGTCTCCCTTTTATAAGGACACTATACTAATCTTGCCCATGCTTTCCAGTATCTCTACCTTCCCAACCACTTTTACCCTCATCCATGTATATTTCTTCAACAGTTTTTGAAACACGATCATCGACTTCTTCCACCAATTGTATTCTTAACGGGTTTGTTAAACGATTCTGCCAATCCAGAACTGCATCATAGGGTTTACTATCGGTATCTATTTCGTATGTTAGGTATGCCCATTTCTCAGCAAATACATTGCCTTTCATCGCTGGGATCATCTGTTGCATATTCGAAGAAATAAAACTATGTGATAATCCCCGGGCCCAATATATCCATGGTCCACCGGTTATGTAGAAAAATGGATTAAGAAGTCGGGGTTTCGATTCCAGACCCGTGTTGGAATAACCAAGTTGTATACCTGCGAAACCAATTCCCGTTTCTTCATTATAAAAAGTTATCCAGGGAATATCTGCCTCCATTTTCAGATCTGTCAGATCCGGCATTTTACTTATGTCATAGGTGATTATTTTATCCCTGACAATATCATACCAGGCTGCATGCGTCATCAATTCGCGTTTGAAGACAATTTCCGCATTTCTCAAGGCAAGACAATTTACTGTTTCATTTATCCGCATACAGGTTGAACTAATAAAGTAGGGCATACCAGGAAAAAATTCGTATCGGACAGAAGCGTCAACCTCCGGAACACCTCTTAAATTATCCCAAACTTCGGTTGTAGTAATAACCGGACCAGACACCATATCGATATTTTTTGGTGGCTTCCAGTCTGCTGTATGTGTCCAGGGGCGTGGAGGGACATATATACCAGGATTCCAGTGGATTGCTCCGTTTGTTTCCATACGATGAAATAATGGATTATTTGGCTTGCTCTTTAATGTAACCTGATCGAGATGGCCTGAGTTCGGGTGTAATACCACCTGCATTTGATCATTGTCAATGCGAAGACCAGGTGATTCTCCCTGAACTCGAAGATCAGTCTGGTACATCTTAGCCAGTGCATTTTCATTGTTATAGAATACTAAAAATACTTTACTTGATTTCGCAGGTACATCGGCCAGAAATGCCACCCTGGCAGTAACAGTGGGAAACCATAAAGGTACTTTTCGGGTTGGATTTCCATTCTCATCCAATGCCATATCATCTTCTTCCAGATACTTCTGAATATCATACACCTGACATGGTACTTCCGTCAACCCATATGATTCCTGGTCGACAGATACAACACGTATCTCGCGTGTAAGATGTTCTGCCTCATCAGGATAAAAGGCTAAAAGCACTTCTACAGGTTCTCCCTTTCGATCAATTCCAGCTGTTTCACTCATTACGAGAGACTTGTATTTGCGCCATTCGTCACTAAAAACTTTAACATTTCCAGGAGCGGTTACAGTTTGTGTTGCGGAAAGGAAGATATCATCTTTCGAAGGTTGAGCAGTCTTTTTGATCCGAACAGTAAGTTTTATCTTATAGCTTTGTCCAGGCTGCCATCTTACCCAGCCGATCACATGCGGGTCTTTATACAAGGTTGCATCCTGAGACATGCTATAACCTGAGGGAGGACGATCGGATAAAGGCGGTCTGTTGATGTCTGTAATGTCACTGGCCCTGTGAAGATTGGTTGCGCGAAGTACCTTACCATTGACTGCGACCTCAACTTCAATTATAGAAGCCTTTAGGAGATCCAATTCAGCCTTAAAATGATAAAAAGGAATAGCCGGACAGGGATACCCCAGTTCTATTTTTTCAATCTTTAATTGCTCATCTTTTGCATTTATCGATTCAACCACACCAACAAGTATGATGAGAAAACTTACTACTATTTTCGAGGTGAACAATCCCATTTTAATCATGATATTTCCTTTTATGTATATTAATAATTACACCATTGACTATCGCACACTTATCAGGTTTCTATCTCTGAGACCCTGCACACCATTCTCCCAGGGTCCGCCTGCTCCCCAGATATAGTATGTGAAGTACATGGTACTTTTCTGGTATATCGGAGTCCAGGGTTGAAATTCAGCATAATAGTGATGCGCTTCCGGATTTTTCGGATGATTCATCCACATATGAAGGAAAAGAGGTTGGTCAACAGGAAATGCTCCGACGAACGTTATATCTTCCTGTGTATCATAACCAGCATTCCATCCTTCTTTCAATATGATTACCCTCCCATAAAAATCTTCCGGTCGCATTCTGTATTGTTCCATGCCATCCAAAGTGGGTGCAACGAATAGATCCTCTGTTCCATGCACTTCACCGATTTCAAGAATAGGTTGAGGGCCCAGTACATTGGCTTCCGGGTTTTTAAATGTTAAAGCAAAACGGACTTCAAGAAGTGGTGAATTTCCATACAATGTAAATGTCTTTTCAAGTTTATTTCCATAGTAGTCTGCTGTCATCTTCACCCGCACATAATCTCCTTCCTTTTTAAGGATTTCCGCATCATATACTTTATGGGTTTCCATACTTCCCTGACCCAGAAAATCTTCAAATCCACCGTAAGGATAATATCCCCTTTTCCTGAAAGAACGCTTATCATCTATTGCTTTTTGGGGCCAGAGTTTAAACAATACATTATCATTACGGCTTTTGACAATATACTCAATTACCCGTGCTCCGGTGGCTAACAATGTTATCTGTACACTGTCGTTTTCCATCCTGTATTCATTAACTCCATCGCTATTGAGGTCAAGTTCGTATAAATACGGAGCACCTTCTGGTTTTCCAACACCCAATTGGCTCTCGTAATTGACACCCATGGCAGATACTTTTACCTGATAATCGCCAGGTGGAACATCAAGCTCAAACACCATATCCTTAAATGTAGCCTGTCCGGTTGAACATGACTGGGTGCTTTTAAACACCACTTTATTTGTTTTATTTTTATCTATAACCTCCAATTTGACAGGAAAAGATGATTTACCCGTAAAATTATGTATGGTTACAGGGTATGATACACGAGGCGAATTACCATATAGCAACCTGTGAACCGAGATAGCGGGTGGTAAATCCAAAATTGCTAGGGTACTTTTCCTTTTTTTACCATGATCGAAATGTACTGCAATGGGATTGGTCCTGTCCATAGCTTCCGGTCCAGGCTGGATATCAAATATCATATTTTTGGAACTCATTGCAGGTAGATTCAATGTTGAGGATAAGCTTCCTTTAATCTTTAATT
The DNA here is from genome assembly GCA_042584165.1 of Bacteroidota bacterium. GTDB lineage: Bacteria > Bacteroidota > Bacteroidia > Cytophagales > Cyclobacteriaceae > JBHOSY01. The sequence continues at coordinate 13,068 of JBHOSY010000100.1, forward strand.
CATCCGGAAGTGAAAGATTCACTATCCCTGACACAGCTTTAGTACTTGAATTTGTAATGTTCACTTTGAGCTTATATCCTTCTGTAGTAGCTTCCAGATTAAGTCTGTCACCAAAATATTCCTCGATGAAAATCCGGTCCAGAAGCAACATTTGCAGAACGTTTCTATATAATTCAGGACCCATCATTTTGCCCTGTTCCAAAACAGCAACCTCCCTGCGATCCATAATGGCCTCCCACATCTGTTCGTTATTGAAAGATTTACCTTTATCGGTGAAAAGAACCATGCATGGAATTGCGTCATCTTTAACATAATCCGTAATTTGGATGAAAGGGACATCTTCGCTGTCGACCTGTTCTTTGTGACCTTCAGTAGCAATATATCCATCAAATTTGAACTGATCATATTCTGGAAAGTAAACGGGCCGGAATACGTATCCTTCTTTTTCCTTTGCATAGTTAATCCATGATTCAATGGTAGCCATATCCTGTACCTGTAATCCCTCATAATCCTTGCATCCATATATCGGTGAAAAACCAACATCAGTAACGACAGGAAGGTTAACCTTATTTATCCATTCAGACAACTCATCTTTTGCCAAAAAATCCATGTATCCATCAAAGACAAACCATGAATTGCCTTCATTCATCCCCATTCCAATTATTTCCAGGGGATGACCCTGTGCACATGTTACACTTTTCAATAAAGACCTTGCTCCAAACCATCCGCGATGTAAATCATATTTGGAAAGAACCTTTTTTGTGTTTTCAATTAGGTCACTAACACGATCCCTGGAGAATTCATCTACCGTTGAAATCACAAATAGTTTTCGATTACCATTTTCAAGATAAAAGGCATTTATCTCTTTAAAATCTCTGGCCTCAAACTGATGACTCCCTAGTTGTTCATTCCAGGTGCTTTCAGGTAATTTTCCCGTTAGCTGTTTCCCGACATCTGATCCCGGATTCACAAAGGCTAATACATTGCTACCTGTAAGAGATTCTTCCAAAATTTGAGGAGAAGGCTGGTCAAGCGAGATGTATCTCTCATTTAATAAACCATCAAGGAATCCTTCCTGCATAGTTAATCCTGATATTCCCAGCTCTTTCACAATATCCAACTTACTCTGGATAATCGTACTCTCTACATCCGGTATGGCTATTTTGAATAGATTTCCATATCGAATCCATTCCCTGTATGTATCGTGCCAGTAATTGGTATAACCATTAAATTGATTCCTGCTTATTACTATATTATCGGATGCCTGGAAAGAGTAATTATACTTGAACTGGTCTAATTTTTGTGCCAATATCTGGCCGCTAGATAAGCTTATTATGAAAAATATAAAAGCAATAGCATTGTAGGTTGGTTTTCTCATAGTATGGATTTGTAAAGTATTTTAATTATTGAACATGAAAATTATTCATAAATGATTTTTTCCAAAATACAGGTAAATTAAATATGAATTAAACCACTGAATATCAGCAATATAGCAATTTGGTTATATGATAAAATAAATATATTCATAAGAATCCATGATAAAAATTTTACATGACTAGAAAATACGTGATCCTAAACATAACATAATTAATTTCTCACTTTTACCTGAAAGATTATTATTTAAGTAATATTAATTCAATTCAGAACTCCAATAAATGAAAGAATGAATCTTTACATTTCAAATATCATCGATTCAATTTATATAATGGATATTATTCAATGGGTTCATTATCTTTATCAGCTTGGGAGAAATCAGATGACCAGGAACAAAAGATATAAAGCATGAAGATCCAGGATAAAATACTGCTGGTAGAAGACGATAAGAATCTTGGCTTCGTAATTAAAGACAATCTTGAATCGGAAGGATTTATTGTTGATCTTGCTTCTACCGGTAAGGAAGGATATGAGATGTTCCTTCAAAATGAATACACCCTGGCTTTGCTGGATGTGATGCTTCCTGAACAGGATGGATTTACACTTGCAAGGAATATCCGGGAAAAGGATGATAATATCCCACTCATTTTCGTTACGGCCCGATCTTTGGAGGAAGACAAACTAACAGGATTTCGAACAGGGGCTGATGATTACATTACCAAGCCATTTAATATGGAAGAGTTGATATTCAGGATCAGGGTGTTTCTAAAAAGGAGTGGCAATATAGGTGATAACATTTCGGAAAATCGGAAAGAAGAATATTCAGTTGGGGAATTCTTTTTCAGACCTGAATCCCTGGTACTTAAGTCTAAATCAGGTGAATTGAAGCTTACGCAACGGGAAACAAATCTCCTGGAATTGTTTTGCCTGAATAAAAATAAAATACTTAAACGATCGGAAATCCTGGTAAGCATATGGGGATCTGATGATTATTTCCTGGGACGGAGCCTGGATGTTTTCATCAGTAGATTAAGGAAATATCTTAAAGCTGATCCCAATCTTCAGATCACCAATCATCATGGTGTGGGATTTCAGCTAATTGATAAGAAATAGGTAAATGATCCAGTTTAGAATAAAACCTGAAATCATATTGCAATTGCTGATCGTCTGGATTGGGTATCCATGTCTGGCTCAAAAAGAAATTCCCCAGAATCCTAATCGTTATGAAACTGATAAATCCAAGAAAGGAAATTGGACTGTTTTGTATAATGAGGATGGAATCGAAACCAATGACCCATCAAGTACAGCATATTATCGTTTGATCACATATAAAAAGGGGATTATTGAAGGGCAGGTTGTGGATCATTATAAATCAGGAGTTAAGAAATGGGAAGGTTACCTGACATCTGATGATCCTGATTCCCTAACAGGCATTAATAAATGGTATGATACTGACGGCAACCTGATATGCATCTTACATTTTGATAATGATAAGTTACAACTATCAATATCCGAAGCGCTACATCCTAACAGATCGAACAAAAACCTGACATTCGAAAACAGCCTGGAATTCTATGCTGATCTACTTGCGAAAAAGAAAAGATACAACGAAGCCATATCAATTTATCAGATACTGATCAGCGCTATCCAGAAAACCGGGGCGAAACCGATAGATATGGCCAGAATTTTTCAATCTACTGGATCAAGTTGGCTTTTTATCGATGAATATATCAATGCTCTAACTAATTTTCAACTTGCCTCGCAGGTTACAGACAGGGAAGAAGATCTGGTTCCTGCTTATCTTAAGTCCGGGGAATGCCTTATCAAATTGGGGCAGTATGATTCTGCTCATTTTTACCTGAATAAAAGTATTGAATTACAGAAATCATTTAAAACAACCGAAACAGATACTTATGCACAGACTCTTGATCAAAGCGGATTGGCATATTATAATTTGAAAGATTATAACCCGGCAATAAATAACTTCAAAAAAGCGCTTGGAATTCTTAAATCCGGACAAAAGCAAATCAGTGAAGAGTACATAATAATGCTTCATCATGCCGCATTATCGTATGCTGAATCCGGTAGCTCTGCTGCAGCAGTTAAAGCTCAAAAACTGGGAGTTACTATTGCAGGAAAGGTTTATGAGAAAGGAAGCGCAGAAATTGCTTATGTACAAATGCAAATGGCAAAGATCTATTTGAACTGTTCCCAACCTGGAATGGCTCTTAAGGAAGCCCTTCCAGCGCTACGTGTTTTAAAAAGGAATAAGGATTCGTATACAAAACTATATGTCGGAGGGCTCATTATCACCGGAGAGATCTATGAAAACCTTAAACAGGAAAAACTGGTGGAGTATTACTATAATCTGGCATTAAAAACCATCGATGAATACAGGGGATCATATAATATAGATTATACACAATTACTTGCCCGACTGGCAGATCTGCAATTTGATTCAGGCCGTTTCGAATGTCAGGTTTTTGTTCGATCTGTTAGGATGTAGCG
>JBHOSY010000101.1:0-16857 GCA_042584165.1 Bacteroidota bacterium
TGTCTCATGATCCTCAGAAGCAGATCGCATGAGAGTACCTGGGATGAGACATATCAATTAGCAGATGAATTTGTGGAATCGGGTAATGATATGCATCCATTAGGTAAGGAACCAATGAATACTGAAAATGACGATTTGAATAAATGCATCCAAAAGCTATCAAAGAATCAGATGGAATGCATTCAACTATTTTATTTTAAAAAGAAATGTTATAGGGAAATAGCTCTTTTAAAGCAGTATGAAATAAAAAAGGTTAAAAGTTATATACAGAATGGTAAACGGAATTTGAAGATATGTATTGAAAAAGCAAATGCGAAAGCACAATAAACATATTACCAGAGAAGAACTGCAACGATATCTAAGGGGAGAGATGTCTAACGAACAAATGCATGAGTTTGAGCGTAAGACATCAGAAGATTCCTTTTTGTCGGATGCCATGGAGGGATATGAGAAAATGCTTCCCAACAATCTTGACAGGGATTTGGATAATATGGATTTCGAAATACGGGAATCATACTTGAAAGATGGACCGGAAGTAAAGGAAACGTCTTTTTCTTTCATGAAAGTTGCTGCTACCATTGTACTGGTCATGTGTGCCTCAGCCGTCGGATATTTCCTGTATTATGGCTTCCCTCAAGATATTTTTAAGAGGGATACCATTACCATGACAGAAGATGAGAAGGAGGAACCAGTACCTGAAAAACAGGATAAAGAGATTTCAGGTACAGAGATAATTAAAGATCAAAAACAAGCTACCCGGAGTCAAACGCTCCCTGATCCGGAAATTCCTGAAATTCAATCTGTGGATTCGGACAGAAGAGACGATATCCCGGCAGAAACAGAGGATATTGATTTGGGAGCAGGTGCTGATGATGTTGAAGATCTGGCCGTTCCTCCACCCTCGGAATCCCGGAAAGAAGAAACTGAAATGGTTACTTTTGATTTAGAAGTATCAGAAGAATCGATCACTGAAGATACTGATGCAATGGCCGGCCTGGCCCTGACAAATATCATCGAGGGACAAGTTATCTCCGCCTCAGACAACCAGCCTATCAATAATGCGGATGTTGGCCTGGTCAACACCAATAAGCGCACCAAAACCAATGAAAGTGGCGAATTCTCAATGGAAACAGCAGGATCAGGCGAAACAATTGTCGCATATGCCGATGGTTACACCAGCAATACCTCAATGATAACCGACAATGAAAAAGTAACAATCCAGCTTCGTTCTGCTCCTGTGACGGTTGCAGGACGAATGGCACAACCTGCTGCTATGGAAGAAACGGATAATGGCAGAGAGAAAAGAACAGTTGATGCAGCAGCTGCAATCGAAGCTACTACTCCAACTAATCCGGTTCCTGTTCCTGAAATACCAATAGATCAATACCATCAATACCTGCGTGAAAACCTTGAGTATCCTGCACAAGCCACACAAGATGGAATTGCAGGAACGGTGATCCTCGAGATAACTGTTGATGCAAGAGGGGCCATTTCCAACATAACCATCCTCCTTGGACTTGGATATGGATGTGATGAAGAAGCACGCAGGTTAATACAAGAAGGACCTGGCTGGAATTCAGCAATAATTAATGGAACCCCAACTGAGGCTGTTGCACAAATAGCTGTACATTTCAGTTTAGATTAATCCTAATAATTTATTAATTGTACGAAGGTTTCGGTACGCTACAAAATTCGCTCCAGATCGAATCGTTTTTTCATATTTTTACCTTTCCTGGTAATCCCCAAACGAATACTTTTACCCTCTTTTGAGTTAAATAGCTGATATATTTGATTAAGGGTTACGTCTTCATTCTGATATCCATTTATCGAAGTGATTACATCTCCTTCCCGAATATCAACTTTATCAGCAGGGGAGTTTTCCCTGACTAATTCTACTGAAAAGGTATTCAAACCATCGCCCTTTGCACTAACAGTTAAACCGCTCATATTAAATTCAAATGATTTTTTAAATCCACTACTCTTTTTGAGGTAAATGGTTTTCTTGTGATAATCAAATATCACACTAAAGCGAGTTAGTATCTCTCCACCTAATGTTCCGTTTCTGTTAGCAAAAGAAATCGTATCTGGATATGATTCAGGATCCGGGAATGATGCGATCAGATCATTAAAAATAAAATCACCAATTTCAATCTGACTTATCCTGCCAATCTGTCCGGTAATTTTACCGCCCAATCCACGTCCAAGATCTGCATGAATACTATGGTCAGGCATGAGAATCTCTGTTTCTCCTCGTCTGTTTAACATAATAGCATGGCTGGCACCAGTATCAATCATTAGTTTTGCCGGAAGCGTAGTGGAATCATTTACTTGTATTTTAGTTATCAGGTATGGTTTAGTGTCTTCAATGATAATGGGAAAACTTGAATATCTATTCCGTGGCTTGTAAGATTTCGGTTCATGAAGAATCATTACTTCATTTACATAATCAAATTCAACCACAAACCGATTAAAAATATCCCATCCAATGATGCCATGAACTTCAGTGCCGAGATAATTCCTCAATTGCAGGTAATCCTTTTCCAATACCAGAACGGCTTGTCCGAATCCATGAACGCCCTCCATTGCTAATTCCACCTGGGTAACGACATATGCTTCAAGTAATGTATAATCACCGGGACCATTAATAGTTATCTTTCTGTTATATGGGAGATCAAGCATATCGGTGATCACCCGGTCAGTAATAATAGAAGATCTTACGCCGGTATCGACCACAAAATTGAGCGGAAGTCTGTTATTCAGGATTACGGGTACTACTACAAGGTTATTATAAAGTTTAAAAGGGACGTAAACTTTCTTTTTATTCTTATCAATGTAATAACCAATCTTCTGACCGGATACCTGTAATGAGACCGTAAAACACAGTACTAATATGATCCCAAAAATACATTTCAAATCCCGGCCAGTAATCATCTTAAAAGGTTAGATTCAGCTAATTTAGTGGTTTTACTTTATATTTTCGTTTTTAGAAAAAAAAGGTTACGGGCTTCATCAATCATAAACACAAGATGATCTGAAGAAAATAGTAACGCTGCATAAGAGGCTCTATTACACCGCCGAAAGGAATCAATAACAAATTTCCAGTAAGTTTTTTTAAGAATTGTTTCTTTAGTGCAAATAACTGGTATAAAAATGATTTTTATCATTATTTAAATGGGTTGTATTACCGTAAATTGCAGGTCGGACTGTTTTTGAATGAAAGTTTCGACCTCCAAACCGTTTCAGATCGTTTACTCGATTTACAATCATGAGTATCTTGGATATCTTATCGAATCTTTCGTAGTACAGAAAAATGATAATGAAAAATTAACGCTCCAGAATCAGAACATTTCCTACGCAAATGCTTTTGAATTCATGTCAGGACTGGATGATACTGATTTCAGGCTCATCAAATTGATGGACAGGATTCAACAGGATTCCATCATTCAAAAATTTAATAATTCGAGAGTTAAACCAGCTATTTTTTTTAATAAGGTTTACAAATCAGAGAACCCGGATATGATCCTTCAACAAGCAATTCAGGATTATATAGAAGATAAAAAATCAAGCATTTTCAGCTTGATGCATGGAAAAAAGCTTTTTGAAATGGGCGCAGATGGTAATCCTGCCTGGAATCAGATTGAGGTACTTGAGAATAAGGCTACTGTATTATTTCACTTCATGCGTAATGAATCAGACACACACTACTTCCCAACTATTCAATACAATCGAGAAAAGGTGAATTTTCAGTATCAGGGAGCATATGTGGTTTGCAGGTCTCCTGCATGGTTAGTTTGTGATGGTAAATTGTACAGTTTTGAAAAGAATGTGGATGGTCCCAAAATCAAACCTTTCTTGAAAAAGAAATTTATTTCAGTGCCCAAAAAAATGGAAAATGCATATTACAGGAAGTTCGTAGCACCTGTGATTTCTTCATTTGATGTTCATGCAAAGGGATTTCAAATAATAAAGCCTGCCTATGAACCAATCCCGGTATTAAATTTGTCAGAATGTATATCTGATCAGACTATTTTATTTCCAGAAACCACAAATGGAAACGGAGAGCAATCTGAAAATATAATTTTTGATTTGAGATATGAGTATGGACCATTCTGTTTCAAATCAAAAGAAATTAAACCGGTAAGTGTTGAACTTGAACAATCCGGTGATGACTATACGTTCCATAAAATAAAGAGGAATACAAGAAAAGAAAAAGAATATATCTCATACCTCGGTGACCTTGGTATTACTTTAAAGAATGGTAAATGTATTCTACCCAAATTAAAAGCTTTTGACTGGATCAATCATAGTAAACAGTCACTTGAAGAAGCAGGATTCAAGATTAAGCAAAAGAAATTCGAGGGGAAAAAATATTTTCTTGGAGAATCCTCCATAGCTATTCAGATTAATGAAAATATTGACTGGTTTGATATTTATGCCAAGGTGAAATTTGGAGAATTCGAAATACCGTTCATTGAATTGCGCAGGATCATCTTATTAAAGGGAAATGAAATCACCCTTCCCAATGGTGATATCGCTGTTATTCCTGAATCCTGGTTTATTGAATACTCGGAGTTGTTTGCATTTATGGAAGATAAGAAAGAACATAATAATGTAAACAGCATGCATCTTAAAAAGCATCATCTTGCACTCGTCAAGGACCTGGAAAATGGTCGTCTCGCTCAGGTAAGCATGAGCCGGAAACTTGAGCGGTTAAGATCATTTGAAGAAATAGAAGAAATTCCTGTACCATCCAGGTTTATTGGCAAGTTAAGACCCTATCAGAAGGCCGGATTTAACTGGCTTCAATTTCTTAAAAAATTTAATTTCGGTGGTTGTCTGGCAGATGATATGGGCCTTGGAAAAACAGTACAGACATTGGCCATGCTTCAATCTTTCAAAGAGCATGAAAACGAACAGGCAACATTACTTATAATGCCAACTTCGTTAATTTATAACTGGGAGCTTGAATCAAAGAAATTCACACCAGATCTAAAGATATTATCTTACACAGGTACAAATCGAAACAAAGATGTATCTCAATTTCAAAAATATGATTTGGTTTTGACATCCTATGGTATTGTCAGACTGGATATAGATCTATTGAGAGATTTTTACTTTCATTACATTATCCTTGATGAGTCTCAGGCGATCAAAAATCCAAACTCAAATATCTCCAAGGCAGTACGGAAACTTAAATCAAGATTCAGATTGATCCTCACAGGGACTCCATTGGAAAACAGCACGTTAGATCTGTGGTCACAAATGACATTTATAAATCCGGGGTTGCTGGGGAATCAGTCATTTTTCAGGAATGAATTTCTTACACCAATTGAAAAAAAGAAGGATGAACATAAAACCCGGAAACTGAATTCCATTATCAAACCCTTTATTCTTAGAAGACATAAATCCCAGGTGGCTAGAGAACTTCCCGAAAAAGTTGAAAATGTTAAGTATTGTGCTATGACCGCCATGCAGGCTGATCATTATGAGGAAGCTAAATTCTATTATAGAAATAAAATCCTTGAGCAAATTGAGACTTTCGGTGTTAAAAAGTCGCATTTTTTATTACTTCAGGGACTGACAAAACTTAGACAGATTGCCAATCATCCCAGGATGATTGACAAAGATTACAAAGGTGATTCAGGAAAGCTGGAAGATATTTCGCTGATGCTGACCAACGCTATCAGTGAAGGGCATAAGATTCTTGTTTTCAGTCAATTCGTAAAACATCTCAATATCATTTGTGATTATCTGAATAATATGGGCATTACTTATGCCTACCTGGATGGATCAACCAAGGATCGTCAAAGTCAGGTTGAGAGCTTCCAGGAAAATGAAAATGTGAAGATATTTTTAATCTCTCTGAAAGCCGGGGGTCTTGGTCTCAATCTCACTAAAGCAGATTATGTCTTCATTCTGGATCCCTGGTGGAATCCGGCAGTTGAACAACAAGCCATTGATCGTGCACATCGAATTGGACAGGAGAATAAAGTATTTACATATAAATTCATTACCAGAAATACCGTTGAAGAGAAGATCCTTGCACTCCAACAACATAAAGTGAAACTAGCTAAAGATCTGATTACAACCGAAGAAAGTTTCTTTAAAGAGCTGTCAGCAGAAGATATCATATCCTTACTTGAATAATTACGTATTAGATAATTAGATAACTTTACACATATGAGGAGAATTGTCTTTTTTTTTATAATCAGCACTTCTTTTTTTTTAACAAATCAACTTTTTTCTCAATCTAACGATGAACCACAGGTATTGCTCGGAAGTAGTTTAACGTCCATCTCAGGTTTTGGTGGCTTTCTTATGGAATTTTCACAGGTAAACGGAAAAATTGGAGTATCAACCGGTGGTGGTGGGGCAGTATTATTTAATCAGGTATTCTATTTCGGCGGATATGGACTGGGACAAAATTCCGAATATGAGTATGTAAATCCTGAGGATTCACTGGTCAACGCTGATCTTGGTTTTGGCCATGGGGGATTCTGGATAGGCGTAATAACCAGACCAAAAAAACTTATTCATTTTGATGTTAGCACAAAGCTGGGTTGGGGAAATATTGCACTGAATGAACGTGAATATACTTTTCGGACCATCCTTAATGATAAGGTATTTGTAGCGATTCCCCAGGTAGAAGTTGAATTGAATATTGCGCACTGGTTCAGGATCAACGGGGGAGTAGGATACAGATTTGTTACTGGAGTCAATAATTCTGAATTCGGTGTGGAAGATTTTAACAGCCCTGAGTTTTCACTCTCATTTCTTTTTGGCTGGTATAAGGATTATTGATAGGAGATATAAATCCATCCATTAAAAAATCCTTTTCAAAATATATTTCATTCTGCTGATAGAAAGCTTTACGTGGAAGCCAGTATCCAATGAATGAAACAGGTTATTCGGGTTGTCGTCCTGACGTTGTTTGGCAGGGCCATTACCAAAATCATTAATTGTCAATAGTCTCATCCCATTCAGACAATGATTGATTTATTTCAATTATCCAACTGGCGGCTTCAGTCTCTGAAAATACACCATGGATCAATATCAAACGATCTATTAATGCACTTGTTTTTCTGTAGGGACTATGTGAACCGTCAAAATGATAATATGCAAATTCTGACTCATTGGAATTCAGGTGATTCATGATTTCATCTCTGGGATATTTTTTCAAATAAGATTCGAGGTAGTCAAAAAGCTGATGATAATTATCGCGATGCAATTCTGGCATTGACAACCAAATCTTTCTGAAAGCAGGTTGGATCCAGTTCCACATTAATTTTCGAGATGTTTCTGATGATAAAACCGGAAATAATACAGTCTTCTTTAAAGATTCCCACTTCTCATTACCTGGATTCCAAAAGTCTCTGTTTAACAAATACCTGCCAGCTAGCGTCCCTTCTCCGGACATAACTTTTGGCAGCATATGTGGATATTGATAATATATATAGGGCGCCCATCGAAAAGCCTCCAGGGAAAATTGTGTGAGGGTTTTGAGATCCCAGTCTTTAACGGGATAGAAAAAGTAACTGGTATCTGCGATTTCATCAAGATCTATTTTCTGATTTATATTCTCTCCAGAAGAATCCACAGTGAGCAATGATTTTACACTTTCATATCGGTAATTATTTGTCATATCAGTATACCCATCAGTATGGAGATATCCAAATTTGTTTTCAGTTTCAACAGCAGCCAATCCATCATAAAAACTTCGGGCATTAATGTATTCCGGTTTACCAAGGAAATATCCGCTTTCATCAACAAATCCGGCTTTGTTAAAGATTTCCACTTTGGCAAATCCTTCTGAATATGAATACACGCTATCATAAGTTAATGATACATTTGATGCCCTGCTACCTGTGCTAAAAATCATGAAATATCCCTCCCCAAGTTGTACACTTGTCAATCCTCCCCTGAAATCCGAGGCATTTTCATATATAGGTGGAATTGTTACCCATCCACTCGTGTCAATAAAGCCATATTTGCCTTCGTCTCTAATTCTAAACAGGCCCTCATTATATCCCAATATTTCATCAAAAAAATCATATGACAAATTCTGACCTTTGTCATTCAAAAGTGAATATCCCTCCCTGTCAGATTGATTCACAATCCATAAATTTCTTTCATCGAGGTCAACATATCTGACCTGGGACATTATAAATGGAACAATCGTATCTCCTGCTGTACTTATCACTCCGGATACTCCCTCAAAATGAATCTCAGCAACGTTGGGCCAGTTATCAAACCTGAGGAGACCTGTACCTTCACCCATAATAGCGTAATCTTTAGCTACGTTAAGATAAATATCAAAAATGGGGGGAATCAGCAGATCTCCGTTAAAATTTATTAATCCAAATTGTCCTTTGAAATAAATGTTGGGATCAATACCAGGATCACTGGATTGATAATATTCCCCCTCAGCTACTACTGTCAATTCACATCCCTCACAAAAATCCATTGCATAGTCGTATTCAGGGGCAATGACTATTTTATCATTTGTGTCCGTAAAACCGTACCTGCCATCCTGAATAAAAATCTTCAGGGACTGACAAAACACATTATTACTGGTTGATAATCCTGTTAAACACATGATTGTCAACATGATAATTTTCTTTTTTATAACATGCATTGTCAACACAGTATAGATAATACCCTGGTAATTCAAACAAGTACGGAAATAGGAATAAAAATGACAAGGATTAATCCATATGGAAAAGCTACATGTACACAAATTTGTTACCCTGTGTCAGCAGATCCACCATATAAGCTGAACCATTTTTCTTCAGCTTTGGAAATTCTGCCTATCAATGAAATAGTAACCAATGCTGCTGGAATATCTACCAAGCTTGAAATGATATTGTTGATAGATGCCATTCTCAGGTCATGTATATTTTCAGCTGTTACAGCAGAAAAAAAATATATTGCAGCGAAAAAAATGCTGGCCAACCATAAGATCCACCACCAGTTTAATGATTTTATACCAGATTGTTCCTGGGCATTTTCATTCGTAAAAACTATAACACTGATCTTATGCCATATCTCTGACATGATCCGATATGGGAAATATAAATTAATAAGAGGAATGAAAAAGGAAATTATAGCATATTTGGAAGGATATCTGGTGCCAATTCCTGCTCTTTCAAAATTGGTGTATGCTCTGTAAAACCAGCCGAGAAATGCAATTCCCGAGCACAATGCTACAATAAAATAAAATATACCAGTAAGTGCCTGCCGTGTTTCATTTGCTCCCACATCATAGGTTGTTACATGTAAATTGTTCTCAAGACTGTTCAATAATGAAAACTCTTTTATGTCAAACGCAATGATCAGGACATCAAATAATATGATGATCTTTAAAAGCCACATCGCCTGTCTGGCACGATAACGATTATTTTTTACCTGTGGCATAAAAAATCTTTTATGAGTGTCACTTGAGACTGCTCCATTGCTTTTCGAAATAAAGCAAATAAATAAAAAGGTGCAAAGAAAAATCTCTGCACCTCGATGATTAATGATACTGAAATTATTTGTCTATCAATTTGTTCAATTCAGCTTCATATTGTGCCAGGTAGGGCTTCTGATTTTCAGGAATATTAGAAATTGCTAATTCCCAATACTTTATCGCCTTTTTTGTATCTCCAATTGTTGAATATCCACGAGCCAAACCTACATTTGTCGTGAAATTATCTTCTGGATGCAGTTTTTTATTCTTTTTGAATATTTCCATGGCCTTATCATTCTTACCTTCTGCAAGCAAACTCCTTCCATAGAAATGAATATTTTGCACCGTTGCAGTTTTATGATTTACTGCCTGATCCATAACTTCGTCAGCTTCTTTTGTTCGTTCCAGGGCTGCTAACACCTGGGCTTTTGTTTGTAAGGTAGTGAAATTCTCAACTCCAATATAAGGCATGGTTATCGCATTTTCAGCCCAAACTAATGCTTCTTTTAGATTGATATTATTACTGACACAAAACTGTGCCGCAGCAATCCAGCTTTGGTATGTGAAACCTTTGGCATTTCTTAATTCATTCCGGATTTCTGTAAGATAAATTTCATTTATATCAGGTACCTTTAATCTAATAGGGACTTTTATGTTCTCCCATTTTAAATAAACCACGCAAGAACCAAGTTGCCTGTCATCAAAACCAAATGTTAACCATTCATTGTATTCGCACTCCTCTGGAACAACAGTAACCCTGAGTGCATCTTCGGCAGGATCGTAAAAGTAGGCTCCCCATGAAGCATGATTCATGGAAAAAATAATGGTCCATGAGCCACTTTCTTCAGGAGTAATGAAAAAACCATATTTACCAGATGGAAGATCTTTGCCCTCTACCTGAATATCATGAGAAACATAAAATATAGTATTCTCATTTGCACCAGCACGCCATGGCGATTCCTTTGCTGATCCAAAACCCAGGTTAACCATACCCCAGGGTACCAGTTCCCCCCATATCTTCCCTTTTCTGTCTTCACCATTCGGACCAGTAATATCCGGACTGTTATATATAAATCCAGCCTCCACCAATCCCATATATTGAATCACTTTAGATTTCTGATTGGCCCCACTCGGTGGTAATGTAATGTTCTGACCAAGAGCAAGAATAGGCAATGCAACAACGAACAGGGAAATTACAAATGTGTTGATGTAGATTTTCATAAGCTATCATATTTAGGGTTTAGAAATGATAATTGAATATTCTTCCATTATGGAATATAATTATATGTTTTTCTTTAATTCAAGGTAATCCCTCTTAACGGGTGATTTTTAGGATTAATGGGAAGTTATAATGATACAAAAGAGCCCGGGGTGCAATTTTCATCCGGGATTTTCCCTATAACAAAATTTGACTATTCTATCTTTCAAATATTGATACCGGATTGTTGTTACTTAACTCTTGTTTTAATTCGCTGGATCAGGATCTCTTTTATCCCCAGTTTTTACCGACAATTGAAAATTATTCAATCGGATAGTTTTAAAAAGGTCTTTCAAGGAAGATCATTTATCAAGCAACAAAAACTGCTCCCAGAAATCGTCCTCGGGCAGTGCTGCTTTAAGTGTCAGTGGTGATTTTTTCACAGGATGGGTAAAATACAATGACCTAGCGTGAAGATTTATGTTTCCATCCTTATTTGGTTTGTGAAAGCCGTATTTCAAATCACCCCGGATTGGACAACCCATTTCAGACAGTTGAACGCGGATTTGATGGGGTCGCCCGGTTAGCGGTTCAACTTCCAGAAGATAGTGTTCGTTCAATTTTCCCAAAACCCGATATTTGAGTTCGGCCTTTTGACTTCCCAGGATTTCTTTATTATATGAAGCAACAATATTTCGTGATGGATCTTTCTTCAACCAGTTAATCAGTTTTGATGATTCATTTCTCGGCTTTTTTTTTACGACTGCCCAATACTTTTTCTGAATTTTCCGGTCATGAAATATCCTGCTCATTCGTTCAAGTGCCTTTGAGGTGCGCGCCAGTACTACCAATCCACTTACCGGCCGGTCGAGCCTGTGAACAAGACCTAAAAATACATCGCCGGGTTTTTTATATTTTTCCTTGATATACTTTTTACACGCATCTATCAGTGTATTATCGCCGGTTTTATCTCCCTGAACCAGTAATCCTGCGGATTTGTTTACCACAAGCAGATGATTATCCTCAAATATAATTTGAAAAGGAGGTAGTGATTTCATCAGAACTCTGATGTGAAGTGGAATTTGATATCAGTGAAATTGTCTTGAACCATCTTAAGCCATGCTTTTGACTCTGCCATAAATACATGTCTGCCTTCTTTATCAAGGGCAATGTGACGGGATTTGGAAGACATGAAGGTCTTAAGCTTCGCAGGATCATCAGAGTCGATCCAGCATGCTTTATATAGATTCAAAGGAACGAATTTCACACTGGCCCCATATTCGTGTTTCAGCCTGAATTGTATCACCTCAAACTGGAGAGCTCCCACAGTACCAACTACTTTTCTTGATCCCATGTCATAGGTAAAAAGCTGAGCAACTCCTTCGTCCATCAACTGCCTTAATCCTTTTTCAAGCTGTTTGGTTTTCATTGCGTCGAGATTAACCACTTCTTTAAAAATCTCGGGTGAGAAATTAGGAATACCTTTAAATATCCCTGTTTCACTTTCAGAAATGGTATCGCCTATTTTCAGGTTTCCTGTGTCGTACAAACCAACAATATCACCGGGAAATGCTTCATTTATCATTTCCCTCTCCTGCGCCATAAAGGCGGTGGCATTTGAAAACCTGATATTTTTCTTTATACGTAAATGATTATAGAATTTGTTTCTCTCAAACCTTCCTGAACACACCCTCACAAAGGCAATCCGGTTTCTATGTTTGGGATCGATATTTGCATGGATCTTGAATACAAATCCAGAGAATTTTTTCTCATCAGGATGCACCTTTCTGATTTCTGTTTCCCTGGGTACTGGGGGAGGGGCCATTTCTGTGAACGAATCAAGTAACTCCCTAACACCAAAGTTATTTACTGCACTACCGAAAAAAACGGGTGCCAATTTACCAGCAAGATATTTCTCAGGTGAAACATCAGGATATACCTCAGTTATGATCTCAATATCTTCGCGGAGTTTATTCGCATAAGATTCACCAATGTGATGATCAAGGGATTCATCCATAATGTCCTCAATAATGACTTGATCATCTGATAACTGGCGCTGACTGGCCTGAAATAGAGCAAGATTGTGGTTATACAGGCTATATACTCCTTTAAAATTTTTACCCATTCCAATCGGCCAGCTAAGCGGTCGTACATGTATATTCAGCTTGTTTTCAACCTCATCTAGCAGATCATATGGATCCTGCCCTTCACGGTCAAGCTTATTAATAAAAACCATAACGGGTGTATTCCTCATTCGGCATACCTCCATGAGTTTTTCAGTTTGCCTTTCCACACCTTTCACAGAATCGATTACCATAACCACACTATCCACAGCTGAAAGTGTTCGATAGGTATCTTCGGCAAAATCTTCATGACCAGGTGTGTCAAGAAGATTAATACGAAGGTCTTTGTAATTGAATCCCATAACAGAGGTAGCCACAGAAATACCGCGCTGTTTCTCAATTTCCATAAAATCCGATGTAGCATGCCGGTTGATCTTACTGGATTTTACAGCTCCAGCAGTCTGGATGGCACCACCAAAAAGCAACAGCTTTTCAGTAAGTGTAGTCTTGCCGGCATCAGGGTGACTGATGATACCGAAAGTTCTCCTACGGTCAATTTCCTTCTTAATCTCCATTCTTCCCGGAATTACAATCCGCAAAGGTAATCATTAATACGGATTATACCGGGATAAATACTTAACTCACAGTCTATTTAGTCAGTTCGACCAATTTGTCGATTGCGGTTTTTATATTATTCCGTATCTGACTAATAGAGGCATCCATCATATAGCATGGTGCTGAAACAATCAGATTATTCATATCTACTTCAATCTCTTCGACTGTTTTCATCACTGCTGTGGCTCCTGCTTTTTCCATGCCTGCGCTTATTCCCTCTATTTCATACGGTGAAGGAGCTTCAGTTGTACCGACTGTAAGTGAGGCACTAATACCAGAGCTTTCCAATGCTTTGGCAATAACGGTTGGTCCCATACACAATCCCGCAACTGGTTTTCCTGCCGTTATCATTTCGTTGATGATTCTTTTTACATCAGGTAAAATTTCACCATCAGGACCTTCAAATGCCCATTTAGTTAGATTTTTCGCTGCGCCAAATCCACCAGGAATTACAAGTGCATCAATATCAGTGGAAGTAATACCGGCAAGATTGCCAATATTTCCCCTGGCTATCCTGGCTGCTTCAGTCAGGACATTTCTTTTTTCGTTCATTTCTTCACCAGTCTGATGATTGATTACATGATGTTGTTCAATATCTGGAGCGAAACAAACTGCTTCTGCCTGGTTCTCATCAATGGCTAATAATGCAAAAACGGCTTCATGGATCTCTGATCCGTCATAAACACCGCATCCTGAAAGCAATACTCCTATTTTCATAGTAAAAAATATTAGGGTGAAAGATTAATACTTAAAATTGGGAGTATTTCAGGGGAAAATCAAGCCGGTTGATAAGGGATATTCCTATAATTGACTCTCGAAATATTTGTCGTAGTTCTGATATCCTATCAAATGATAAAAATTCTCATAGTCATCGTAGCTGATACAATCTTCAAGTAATTCTTCACCTACTTGAATCTTAATCAGGCTGTTACCAGGTATCCTGTTCACTATCTGTTCTGCTTGTTTTGCCGGAAGTTTTGATAGTTGCACAAATTCAATGCCTGCATGAAATACTGGACTTACTTTGTACATCATTTTGATTTTATACAATTTTATTCACTAGATGTTTATTGAAGGTTATACAAATGTTAAGATTCGTTTATCATTCCTGAAACAAGAAAAATGCCAGAAATAATATTTTTCCAAAACTTCTATATCATTTTAATCTCAATGAGGTAAGCGAAACAAAGGGTTTTTGGGTTGATAAATTTGAATAAGTGATTCATCTAAACCAGAAATGGAAATAAAATGAAAATCAAAGGCGATCTCAGTAAAATGCAGGTTCATTTCATGAATCCGATTAATTATCATCTGAATCTGGGAAACACCCCTGTTGAAATGAATAAATATCTTGGCAATAAGATATCGATCATTTTTGAGGGAGTCATTCATTGTGTAGACTGCGGTAAGACTATACCAAAAGCATATGGACAAGGATTCTGCTACCCATGCTTTTTAAAATCTCCAATGAATTCGGAATGCATTATCAGGCCCGAGTTGTGTGAAGCTCATATTGGGAAGGGACGAGATCCAGAATGGGAAAAAAAACACCATGACCAGCCACATATTGTATATCTGGCATTAACAAGTAGCGTGAAAGTTGGTGTGACGAGATTGGATCAAGTCCCTGTTCGATGGATAGACCAAGGTGCCTGGAAATCCATAATACTTGCTGAAGTACCTTATCGACAATTGGCAGGGCAATTAGAAATAAGCATGAAACAATTTATGTCAGACAAAACACCCTGGCAAAAAATGCTTAAAAATGAAATGGATAGATTTACAGACTTGTCGGATATCAAATCTGAAATTCAAAAATATATTCCTGATAATTTTAGAGATTATGTCGTTCTTGACTCAAGTATTTATGAATTCAACTATCCGGTATTGGCCTACCCGGAGAAGGTTAAAAGTATAAACTTGTTAAAGGAATCCCATATTGAAGGTGTTTTTACAGGTATCCGTGGACAATATATAATGATTGATCAGGAACTGGTTTTGAATATCAGAAATCACAGTGGATTTCAAATTATACTATCTTTCGAACACTAATTGCAACCAAATGTTAATATAAAGTGTATATAAGGGAAAAGACTTGAATGCAGCATATTTTAATTTTCATATCGACATTGTTAATATTGAACGGATGTATTTTTGAAGATCTTGGAATGAAAAAAAACCTTGATAACTTAAATATATCTGAAGATACAGTTTCATTCGAAAATTTCACGATAGTTGAGTTAAATAAGAATGATGTGTTTTATAGTCTGGATGGTAGTGTTTCAATCACCTTTTTAGGAATTAGCCAGGATTCACGATGCCCTCTGGATGTTGTTTGTGTTTGGGAAGGATCTGTTACAGCAAAATTGGAATTACATGAGGATGGAAATCAAATAATTAGTGCAGATCTTACGATCCCGGGAAATAACAATTACTTCATGTATAAAAACACCTATTTTCGACTTGTGAAAGTTGACCCCTATCCCATACGTGCTGATGCTCTAATTAATAACTATACCATAACACTTGAGATCCGGCCAGAAGGTAGTGGATGTCAATCAGCCATAATAGACACGGACCACTATAATAATCCGTGGAATGATGAATTCATGTATGAAGAAGTGCAAATTGTTGACGAAAAAATCTTTACTAAAATTAAATATGGTGGTGGTTGTGGAACCATACAATATGAAATGGTCTCGGATGGGATTTTCATTGAGTCTGATCCTCCAGAGATAAACCTTCTCCTGTCTTTTAAGGATGATGATGCCTGTGAAGCACTCGTTTCTACAACACTATGCTTTGATCTTAGTATTTTTCAAACTGATTCTGACGGAGGGACTATCCAAATTAACCTGATGAATTGGGATAGTCCACTTATATATTCATATTGATCAGAACTTATAGGTAATCCCAAATCCAAATGCTTCCTTGAATTGAATCTGGTCTTCTTCAACACCTGTATCCTCGTTGATAAACTTTATATCATAGTCATATATCAGGTGAGTTTTAATCGAAGCAGATAGAAGGTCATTTACCTTCATATCAAGGAACAGTTCCCAGTTAACATCAATTTTCTCGGGATTTTCAACATAGTTGGAAAATAAGTCTACATTGGTAGCGAAATCTACATTTTTTACCACATCCTCCTTCTTGTAAATCAATTTTATATATCCCCCTAATTCACTTCTTATATTTTCTCCAACAGCAACACCGTAAGCACCAAGTGATGACAGGTCATCATCTATTACGATTGTGAATTTCGAGGTCAACGGAGAGAGCATAACTGAGAAATTTCCGGTTGGTTTATAGTCCATACCCAGAGATAAAGTAATATATCCTGGTGACAGAAAATCTGATATTTTTACACTGTCCTCCGGAGTTTTATAACCTTTGTAGTATTGAGATCTAAAAGTTAAATCAACAGCATAGTACCATTTTTCTCCAGCCTTTCTACCGTATTTGGAGATCAATTCAATCCTATCATCATTCTTATTGAGATTTCTGCTCTCCTGTTTGATTAAACCATAAGC
>JBHOSY010000102.1:0-16832 GCA_042584165.1 Bacteroidota bacterium
CAACTTGTTCAGGATTTCGACATCTTCCCGAAGATTAAATCCCTCAATCTTTTCAGAAAAAACCGGGGTTGTTAAAGAATTTGTCATAACCTCGTTGAATCCATTTGAGGCCAGAAGATCCGTAAGTTTTTCCTGTATTTTATATATGTCCTTTTCTGGGAAGTCAGCCAGATAATCACTGTTCAACTGATCAGGAATTTCCACATTATCATAACCATAGATTCTGAGGATCTCCTCAATCACGTCTGCCTCACGCTGAACATCGACTCTGTAAGGGGGAACCCATGCTGTGAAGCCTTCATCATTTTCACCCTCAACCCTAATATCCAATGATTTAAGAATACTGAAAATCAATTCCTTATCGAGTATCTTACCAATCAAGCGGCTGATGTTGCCGTATTTCATCTTAACCTCGAAATCTGTAATTTTCTGTGGATATACATCAATGATTTCTGAAGATATTGTTCCTCCGGCAACTTCCTTGATGAGCATGGCTGCTCTTTTCAAGGCGTGAACTGTTATATTCGGATCAGTACCTCTTTCAAACCGGAATGAGGCATCTGTTTTCAGGTCGTGGGCTAAAGCTGTTCTTCGAATGTAATCAGGTGAGAAATAGGCACTTTCCAGGAACACATTCTCTGTATTACTGGTAACACCTGATCCAATACCTCCGAAGACACCTGCAATACACATACCATCAGCATCATCACAGATCATCAGATCATCTGCTTTGAGGGATCTTTCTTCTTCGTCAAGGGTTACAAATTTTGTTCCTTCAGTCAGTGTTTTAACAACTACTTTTCCTCCCTTGATATGATCAGCATCGAAAGCATGAAGAGGTTGCCCAAACTCGTGTAATACGAAATTAGTTACATCTACTACATTATTGATGGGCGTCAAGCCAATGGATAACAGTCTGGTTTGTAACCATTTTGGTGAATCTTTAATTGTGATATTCTTTATGGTTATTCCTGAATACCTGGGACATCCTTGCGAATTTTCTACGATCACTTCTATGGGTAAATCCTGGTTGTCAATTTTGAAATTACTGACATCGGGTAACATTACTTCATTGCCTGAAATCGCTTTGATATCCCGTGCAACACCAATGTGCGAAGTGGCGTCAGCCCGATTCGGAGTCAGGCCAATTTCCAGAATATCATCAGATTTGACTTCAAAATAATCTTTTACCGGAGTACCTAGGGATAGCTCAGTATCAAGAACAAGGATGCCATCGTGTTTTGCACCCAAGCCGATTTCATCTTCAGCACATATCATCCCTTCTGATATTTCACCACGTATCTTTGCTTTTTTGATCTTGAAATTACCACCACCTGTAGGATACAAAGTAGTGCCGACTTTCGCCATGACTACTTTTTGTCCTTCCGTAACATTCGGAGCGCCGCAAATAACAGGTACGATATCATCGTTACCTACATCAACGGTCGTGATTTTTAATTTATCGGCATTGGGATGTTGTTTACAACTAACTACTTTTCCAATAACAAGCCCTTCGAGACCACCATCTATTTCTTCGAATTTCTCAATCCCTTCTACTTCAAGCCCGGTGTTGGTTAGTTTATGAGCAAGTTCTTCAGTGCTGTCTTCTATTTTAATATATTCTTTTAGCCAATCAACTGAGATTTTCATTTTCGATGCCTGATAAAATTTAATCGGTAAAATTAATCAATTGATATCTAAGGAGGTACTTAAAATCAATTAAACCGTAAATTCTAATGTCCTTCTTTGTATTTCCTCTCCCCGGCTTCAATTGCTTCTGCGATATGATTCTCGATGGGCGGTACAGGACAACGGTAGTTCGGGTTATATGCACAATATGGATTGTATGCAAAATTGAAATCAATATCAACATTAGTTGTTCCTGTATATTCAATATCGAGGAATCGTCCCCCTCCATAAGTCTCATATGTGCTGGTTTCATCATAAAATGGGAGGAAAAACCTGTTCTCATCCATAAACTTTTCCATTTTAAGTAAAACGACTTTTTGAGGAACTCCTTTCAAATAAAAATCAGCCCAGGCAACTTTCATATAAGGTTGAGTACTGCCATCACTCATTTTCATAGTATATGGTTTAGGAAATGGGAACATAGTTAGCTGGGCCCTGATTTTGTATGTTGTGTCAATATCGTAATATTTTAATCCCTCAAATGGGATCTCTCCTTTTTTATGAAAAGGAGAATTTTCATCATTTTCCATGAATTTTTCAACTTCGGTTCGATGCTTGATGACTGAATCCATGGGTGATTTCTCTTCCTTCTGATTCATGTTACATGTGAACAAAAGAAGTGATGGTAATAAAATGGCTAAAATCCTCATATGTCGAAAACTAAAAATGATTCCGAAGATACATTAATTTTCATTTATGGTTTCTTGATTAGCATGGGGAGGACTAAGACTGAGTTTTAGGTCAGGAATAACTTCTGGTTTCTACGGATTTTATCATGCAATCAACTTTAATAATCACTCCTTGTATTCGTTTATTAAATCATATTTTTCACCCTCGTTCATATATTTTAAGGTATATGCAGAATAGGTTTGGCTAATAATTTAATTACAACTTCCGCAAGATCTTTTAAAATCTTGTTTTATCCTTTTTTCACCCCAGCCTTCACCTCCGCCTCTAATCTAATTTTACAACATTCCCTCATCAGCAAAACTGAAGTAAGCATCATCTGAAAAAATTATGTGATCAAGAACCGGTAGCTCGAGGTATACTCCCACCTCCTTTAATTTTCTGGTCAACCTGATATCCGCTTCACTGGGTTGAAGGTTTCCTGATGGATGATTATGAATCATAACAAGGAAAGAACCTCCTGACTCAAGACCTTTTTTAAATATCAACTTGGGATCAGCTACCGTACCCGATATACCTCCATGGCTTATTCTTTCCTTATGAATGATATAATTAGCCCGGTTTAAAACGATGATCCAGAATTCCTCATGGTTAAGATCCAGAAGTTCAGACTTCATGATTTGAAAAATGTCTTCCGATGATTTTATCTGTGGCTTTTTTTCATCGAAAGCATCTTTGCGCCTTCTTCCAAGTTCAAGTGAAGCCACAATTGTGATTGCCTTTGCTTTGCCTATCCCTTTGATCTTTTCAAGTTCACTGACATTCTTTTTAGCCAGTTCATTCAGACTGTTGTTTGCATTTTGAAGAATGAGTTTACCAATATCCACAGCACTTTTGGCTCTGGTTCCTGAACCGATCAGGATACCCAGTAATTCTGCATCTGTTAATGTGGATTTGCCTTTTAACATGAGTTTTTCCCGGGGGCGGTCCTCTTCAGCCCACGCCGGAATCGATAGATATTCGACTGGATTAATTTTCATAGCTGCTTGATTTAATACAGGTTGAAAGTACTAAAACCAATGGAAATAAAAAAGCCCCATCGATGTGATGAGGCGCTTTTAAATATCTTTCAAGGATTATGATAAGCTGTTTACATATTTTGCCAGGCTGGATTTTCTGTTAGCCGCAGTATTCTTATGAATGATGTTGCGTTTTGCCAGCTTGTCAAGCATGCTTGAGACTTTTTTGAAAAGTTCCAGAGCTTCAGATTTTTCAGATGTGCTCCGCAGTTTTTTCACGAAAGTCCTTGTAGTTTTGGCCTGATACTTGTTTCTTATCCTTTTAGCCTCACTTGACCTGATCCTTTTTAATGCCGATTTATGATGCGCCATATTTTATTAATTACCATTCTCAAATTAGGACTGCAAATTTAGATCAACAATTTATTATTACAAAATAATTTGATTGATAAATATTCAGCTGATATTTTACAACATGGAGCGTAGAAATGACCTGAATGACTCTGAATCATAGTCCGCCATACCTTCTTTACGGATCATAATTCTTCCCTCCGGAGATATCACATAAGTCGTTGGGATTACTTTACCACTGTAAACCGCTGGTACTGATGAATACAAACCGTATACCGGGAAATCGAATTCTTTCCTCTTAACAAAATCAATCGCTTTTTGAAAATCCTCATCAACAGAAAGCATTAGAAAAATAATATCTTCCTTGTGGATGTCATTATATAATTTATTAATTCCTGGCATTTCAGCGATACATGGCGGACACCATGTAGCCCAGATATTCAGGAAAATCACCCTTCCTTTCCACTCAGAAACATCAATGATACTACCATCTGCATCGACTACACGAAAGCCATAATCAGCAATTTCGGTATCTTCAATATTTACTTCAGTATCCGGTTTGATAATCCCTGTTTTCAGGATAAGCCCCTGTAGTGTTCCTGCTACATCTTTATAAAGTCCCGTGAAATAGAGAAATGCAAATATTGCGAGTATGCCTCCCCATTCGATAAGTTCCCTTTTAATTTTTCTTTTTTTTACCATTTCTCTCAATCATTGAACATTTTTTGTCAGAGTCGAACCTGATTATATATCTTTGACGGTCTTAAGAACTGCAAATATACGTTTACTTGATGAAACAGGATCATATATCAAAAATTGCCAGCGAAGAAAAAATCGAGTATGCTCAGGTGAAAAACGCCATACAGCTTCTCGATGATGGGGGAACAATTCCATTTATCAGCAGATACAGGAAAGAGGCAACTGGTGGATTGGATGAGGTGATTATTAGGAAGATTCGTGACAGAATGACTCAATTGAGGGATCTGGATAAGAGAAAAGAAGCTGTATTAAAATCAATAAAGGAACAGGAAAAACTTACTCCCGAATTAGAACATAAGATATTGAATGCTGAGACACTGTCGATCCTGGAGGACCTGTACCTCCCTTATCGTCCTAAGAGACGCACCAAAGCTACAGTTGCCAGAGAAAAGGGTCTGGAACCATTAGCAAAATTAATTTTTGATCAGCGGATATCGGATGTGAACCTGGAGGCAGAGAAATACCTTGATGATGAAAAAGAGGTAAAAAATATTGAAGAAGCGTTGCAGGGAGCCAGGGATATAATTGCAGAATGGATTAGTGAGGATGCTGAAGCGAGGAAAGATCTCCGTAGTTTTTTCTTTGGTGAAGGAATCATTAAATCAAAGGTCATTAAAGGCAAGGAGGAGGAAGGCCAGAAATACAAGGATTATTATGATTGGGAAGAACCATTGAAAAAAATTCCTTCACACCGTCTGTTAGCTATGAGAAGGGGAGAAAAAGAAATGATTTTATCGCTCGATATCTCCCCTGATGAAAGTGAGGCATTAAACCGGATGAGAAAAAGATTTGTAAAGTCTGGAAATATCTGTGGAGAACAAGTATCACTGGCTGTTAAAGATTCATACAAAAGATTATTGAAACCTTCCCTGGAAACTGAAATACGACAGGGGACTAAGCAGGATGCAGATATGGTTGCGATCCGGGTATTTGCAGAAAACCTGAAGCAACTTTTACTGTCAGCTCCTCTGGGAGAAAAAAGTGTGTTGGCGATTGATCCGGGTTTCAGAACGGGATGTAAAGTAGTCTGCCTGAATCGTCAGGGGAAACTTCTGCATCACACAGCAATTTTCCCAAATGAACCACAGAAAAAGGTGGTTGAATCAGCCGGTGTTATAAACAATCTTATAAGCGAATATAAAATCGAGGCAATTGCCATTGGTAATGGAACCGCAAGCAGGGAAACTGAACGGTTTATAAAATCCATTGGAATTCCCGGTAATGTTCAGGTAATTGTTGTGAACGAGAGTGGTGCTTCAATTTATTCTGCATCAGATGTGGCGAGGGAGGAGTTCCCTGATTATGATGT
This sequence comes from Bacteroidota bacterium, assembly GCA_042584165.1. Classification (GTDB taxonomy): domain Bacteria; phylum Bacteroidota; class Bacteroidia; order Cytophagales; family Cyclobacteriaceae; genus JBHOSY01. Next base: position 5,755 of record JBHOSY010000102.1, read on the forward strand.
AACAGTTCGTGGTGCAATATCCATCGGAAGAAGATTGATGGACCCTCTTGCTGAGTTAGTGAAGATCGATCCAAAATCTATTGGGGTGGGTCAGTACCAGCATGATGTGGATCAGAACGCATTGAAGATATCCCTGGATGATGTAGTTATGAGTAGTGTAAATGCAGTTGGTGTGGAGGTGAATACTGCCAGCAAAGAATTACTATCCTATGTTTCTGGACTTGGCCCTCAACTGGCGGGAAATATTGTTAATCATCGAAATGAAAATGGTCCTTTCAAGGATAGAAATGCTTTGAAGAAAGTTCCCCGCATGGGAGAAAAGGCATTTGAACAAAGTGCGGGTTTCCTGAGGATCCGGGATGCTAAGAATCCATTGGATAAAAGTGCTGTACATCCTGAACGCTACAAACTGGTGGACCGGATGGCATCTGACATGAAATGTTCCGTACTGGAATTGATGAATCATGAAGACCTGGCCCGGCAACTTAATGTTGAGATTTACATTACAGAAGACATCGGAATGCTCACTTTGAATGACATCCTGGAGGAATTGGCCAAGCCGGGAAGAGATCCACGAGAACAATTTGAATCAATTTCCTTTCTGGAAGGAATTGATGAAATTGAAGATCTTAAAGTTGGGATGTCGCTGCCAGGAATAGTTACTAACATAACCAACTTTGGGGCATTTGTGGATGTGGGAGTACATCAGGATGGATTAGTTCATATCAGTCATTTATCAGATCAATATGTAAGTGATCCCAATAAAGTAGTGACATTGAACCAGCAGGTAAATGTAACGGTTATGGAAGTGGATATCTCCCGGCGCAGGATCTCTTTATCCATGAAATCAGATCCTTTCACTAAGCAGCCCCAAAAGGTGGTTCAAAAGTCAAAGAAGCAGGAAAATAATGCATCCGATGGGGATCTTCAGGCAAAATTATCCATGCTGAAAGGAAAATTTAAGTGATATTGAGCGGTCCGAATGCCTACCTCCTAATGAAAGAACAGATAACTCACAAGGATTGCGGCGATGATTCCTGCTGTATCCGCAATTAATCCACATGTGACAGCATAACGCGTTTTCCTGATGTTGACGGCACCAAAATAGACTGCCAGTACATAAAATGTCGTTTCGGTTGATCCCTGCATGACAGAAGCAAGCCGTCCGGCAAAGGAATCAGCACCATGAGTTTCCATTGTTTCTATCATCATGGCCCGGGCACCTGCACCGGTGAGGGGTTTCATAAATGCTGTTGGCATTGAGGGAACAAAGTCCGTATTCAATCCCATCCAGGCAACGAAATGTTCCAATCCGGAAACAAGATAATCCAGGGCACCTGATGTTCGAAACAATCCAATCCCAACCAGCATGGCCACCAGGTATGGGATGATCATGACAGCAATCTTGAATCCCTCTTTTGCTCCTTCGATGAATGCCTCATATACATTCACTTTCTGACGGATCGCCAGCAGGATAAAGACAATAATAATACTGAATAGAAGGAAGTTGCTTGCCATTGAGGAAATTGCAGTGATCCTTTCCCTTTCGAGTTGAGAAAAATATACCATGATACCGATGATAATCAGTATAAGAATACCCAGGTAGGAAATAATGGTTTTATCGAAAAGGTTGATTCGCTGAAAAATTGAGACAGATATCAGTCCGACAATGGTTGAAAAAAAAGTGGCGATAATGATGGGAATAAACACATCAGATGGATCAGCCGCACCCAGTTGATGCCTGTACAGCAATATTGTAATTGGAAGGATGGTCAGGCTCGATGTATTTAAGACCAGGAACATGATCTGGGCATTGGAGGCTGTATCCTTTTTTGGATTCAGTTCCTGCATACCTTCCATAGCTTTTAAACCAAGGGGTGTAGCGGCATTGTCGAGGCCCAGCATGTTGGCAGAGATATTCATCATCAGTGGCCCGATAGATGGGTGGTTCCTGGGTATTTCAGGGAACAGCTTGTGAAGAAAAGGGCCAAATGCTATCGTCATGTAACGAACAATACCTCCCTTTTCCCCGATTTTCATTATCCCCAGCCATAGGGCTAAGACTCCGGTTAATCCAAGTGCCAGTTCGAATGCCAGTTTGGCCGTATCAAAGGTATTGTTCATTAAAGCTGGAAAGATCTCCATATCACCAAAAAAGATGAGCCGGACCAGTGCGATAACAAACGCAACCAGAAAGAAGGAGATCCAGATAACATTTAGGGCCATGGTCCAGTATTGGGTAAAAAATTGTATCTATGATAACTGAAGTGCAAGATACAAGATTTTGGAAGAAAATAAGTTGCCAGGTGCCAGGTGCTGGATGCAGGGTGGGATGTGGTTGGACACAGAGTGCACGGAGCAGGCACAGAGAGCACAGAGTTATTAGAGGGATCCTTCGTGTCCTCCGTGCATCCTTCGTGATCTCCGTGTCCCTCATAAAATAACAACAAAAAATCCCCATCCTTACGGACAGGGATCTTTATTGATCATGTTATGATATCTATTTTTTCTTTTTGTTAATATCAAGGATCTTTTTAATTCCGAAAGCTGCACCGGCAGCAATCAGGAAACCGGAAGCTCCGTCAATGGGTATCCTGGGATCAGGTGGATCGATGGGCTGTCCCCATAACGAAACACTGATGAATAATAACACCAATATTATTAAGGCTGATCTCATTTTTAAGTGTTCAAATCTACGTTAATATTTTATTTTTTGATAACTTTTTTAACAATCATACCCTTATCCGTTACTGCCTTGATAAAGATTACTCCTCCTTCATAAGATGAAAGATCGATCTCAAAATTGTTGGAAATATCCGGATCTTCAAAATTCTTCAGCATTCTTCCGGAGATATCAAATACTTGAATATTATTGAATTTAACTTGAATTTCGTCACTTGAAATTATAATAATTCCATCTGTTGGGTTCGGATAGACTACGAAAGAAGAATTGAAATTCTCTGGTTCAAGTCCTTGAGGTTTTGCAGTCCTGAAATTCTCAGAAACAACTGATGTACATTCTCCTACCTTAAAGGATACAGAATAATTCCCAACTTCCGTCCATGCATATTCTGGTATAGCGGTTGTTGCAATTTGATCTCCTTCTAAATACCAATAGTATTCATCACCGATTGATGAAGTAACTAAATTGTTCCCAACAGTATCAATATCAGGTTGATCAAGAATTATTTCTGTTACAGAAAATGCTGTTTTTACAGGATTTTCACAATTAAAACTATTTACAGAGGAAACATAAAATGTAGCTGTTTGATCAAATGTATAACTTTCACCAGTATAGAAAGGTGAATCGTCTGTTTCTTCAAAATACCATCTATAAAATACCCCGGTACCATCACTGGAAATAGTAATTTCAGTCAAACTGTCTTCACAGAAGCTGTTGTTACCTGATGCCCGTACTGCATATAATGGTTCAACTTCAATCGAAACCTCCATTCTTTCACCTTCACATCCTTTTTCGACAGCCGTAACCCAATAACTTCTTCCAATTTCCAAGGATGGTGTCAAATAAGTATCTGAATGGTTAGCAGAATCCGGATCACTTGCATCACTTGTTTCATACCAGTTATAATAACCATCAAATGGCGCTCCTTCAGCTGAAATAGATGCAGAATTTCCTTCACAAACTGGATCAGCATCAGCGGTGGCAGAAGGGCCGTAAATCAACTCGGCGGTAACAGGTTCTCTTACTGAACTTTCACATCCTGATGCACTTAAAGCTGTTACATAGTAAGTAGTAGTTTCCGTCAGAGATTCAACAGTTAGATTTGATCCACTTTGATCAGGTAGTGGATCGGTAGAATCAATATTAGTATACCAATTATATGATCCATCATCTGGAGCGCCTGACACTGATATCGAAACGGAATCTCCATAACATGAATCTCCATTATTTACATTTGTAATCTCATAAACTGGAAGCATATCAGCAATTACAGAGATTCGTTCACTTTCACATCCAAGTGCATTGACCGCTGTTACATAATAGGTGGTTGTTTCAACCAACTCTGAAATTGTGAGTGTTGCCCCGTGCTCATCCGTCACAGGATCAGTTGCATCCATGCTTGTGTACCAGTTATATCCTCCATCTGTTGGAGCACCACTGGCTGTCAAAACAATAGAATCTCCCAGGCAAGCCTGATTACCGACAGTTTCAGATATTTCACTTATTAGGATAACCTCGGCACTCACTTCTACCCGTACCGTGCTTTCACAACCATCTGCATTCATTGCAGCTACATAGTAGGTTGTGGTTTCCGATAGTTCGGGAGTTAGGAAAGAAGATGTATGCTGGTCGGGATCCGGATCAACAGCATCAGCACTGGTGTACCAGTTATAAGATCCATCAAGTGGAGCACCCTCGGCTTCCAATGTAACAGCATTACCCGGACAGGTTTGATCTCCGGTAACAGAACTGATCTCATCTGCCAAAAGAATGTCCGCAGTAACCGATGATCTTTCAACACTTTCACATCCAAAAGCATTGACAGCTGTAACGTAATAGGTAGTTGTTTCAAGTAGTATCGATGTAGTGAATGTGGAAGTATGTTGATCAGGCATCGGATCTGTTGCATCAATGCTTTCATACCAGTTGTAGCTTCCCTCTACCGGTGCACCTGCAGCAGTAAGGGTTACTTCATTTCCGGCGCACTCTTCACCACCTGTTGTAGATGATATACCATATATAGCTTCAATATTTGCCGATACGGCTATCCTTTCACTACTCTCGCATCCCAGTGTATTTACTGCAGTAACATAATAGGTCGTAGTTTCAAAGAGCTCTGAAACAATATATGTTGAATCATGCTGCTCAGGTATGGGTGTCATCGCGGTTAATGAGGTATACCAGTTATAGGATCCACCTTCAGGAGCTCCTGCTGCTTCCAGTGTGACCTCCTCACCCCGGCATATTCCTCCGTCAACAACCTCTGTGATTTCGTAAATACCTTCAATAGTTGCAGTAACGGCACTACGTTCAGTACTTTCACAACCCAGTGAATTGACAGCTGTAACATAATAGGTGGTGGATTCACCCAATACAGGGGTAATGAATGAACTGCTATGTTGATCGGCAATGGGATCGACTGCATCTATGGCTTCATACCAGTTATACGATCCATTATCAGGAGCGCCTGATGCTGATATTGTTACCGAATTATTGATACATGCCTCGGCACCTGCAACTTCCGATATTTCGTAAATTGGAACAACCTCAGCCACTATTGCAACTCTTTCATAACTCTCGCATCCGAGTGCATTTACGGCAGTAACATAGTAGGTCGTTGTGGTATCTAATTCTGATGTTAAAAATGAAGCCTCGTGCTGGTCGGCGATTGGTTCAATTCCATCCTCGCTTTCATACCAGTTGTATGATCCACCATCAGGAGCACCGGTGGCCGCCAGTGTTGCTGTACTACCGATACAAATACTTTCTCCTTCAGAGGAAGCAACTTCATAGATGGGAACAATGTCAACCGTAACTGGCGTTCGTTCAGCACTTTCACAATCGAGTGAATTGACCGCTGTTACATATAATGTTACTGATCCTGTCAATTCCGCCGTTGTAATTGTGGCACTATGCTCATCCGCAATAGGATCGACCGCATCTATGGTTTCATACCAGTTATAATATCCATTATCAGGTGCACCGGCAACTTCCACAACAGCGACACTATCCGCACAGGTCTCTGCACCGGTTATTTCAGTAATTGTATATAATGGTACGATTTCAGCTGTTACAGTCACCCTGATAGCACTTTCGCAATCCAGGGCATTCACAGCTGAAACATAATAAGTTGTTGTATCCGTTAAAACAGGTGTTACAAACGATGCGTCATGCTGGTCCGCGATTGGATCCACTGCATCCATGCTTTCATACCAGTTGTAGGAGCCACCATCGGGAGCGCCGGTAGCTGTGAGCGTAACAGAATTCTCAATACAGGCGCTGGCGCCTTCTGAAGTGCCTATTTCATATATTGGGACAATGTTTGCTGCTACTTCCTCGCGAATTGTGCTTTCACATCCGAGTTTGTTTACTGCAGCAACATAGTAAGAAGTAGTATCGTCAAGGGCCGGTGTTATGAAAGATGGACCATTCTGATCTGGAATGGGATCGATTGCATCCTCGGTTTCATACCAGTTATAGGTACCATCTACCGGGGCACCGGAAGCTGTAAGTTCAACTTCTGATCCCTGGCAACCAACCGCATCTGTGAATCCACTGATCTCCGAGATCAAAACCATTTCAATCTCCGTACTGGTCAACAATGGAACCGGATCACATCCCGGTTTCTGGGCCTTCACAATTACCATATTTGCCCCATCCTGTAAATTAGTTCCTTCAACTGAAAGGGTTAAATCCTTATCGGCACCGATCATGGCATCAGAAACAGCTACATCACCCACGAAAGCCTGGTAATTGTAACTATCCTGGGCTGCGATTATTGTAACGTCAGCAACTGCATTTTCACAAACCGATTCTGATGAGCTGATATCTGAACTAAGGTTAGTTTGAGACATCCCAAAATAAACATGGAATCTTTCTCCATTAAGGAGGGCCGCTGCATCATCTTCATTTTCAATTTCAAATGTATATACCAGGTCTTCTACAATATTAAATATCGAATCTGTTTTAAAATCATAAAGATATATTTGGACATTTGCCTCGAAACTTTCAAATTCAGAAAACTCCAACTGGTATTCTCCAAATGGTGTATGTGTTGTTTTCTGGATCTTCAAGCCAACTGATACATCACATGCAGTAGGAGCCAGGGAATTGATCGATAAATCGGAACTGTCTGAAGAGAAACTGGATAAATTCAGTTTTGAGTTTATCATTTTATAGGCATCGTAACTGCCATCAAAATCATTGGTTGCTTCATCCCTGAAATAGATAACAGTTTCATCTCTTTTATCTTCCCGAACCAGTGTAATCCTTAGTACATTTGGAATAATTTCTTTAAAGAATACCGGGATTATATCATTTTTACACGATTCGGTAACCTGTAATGCAGGGCTTGCGGCATTTGCCTTAACCCAGAAACACTGCCCGGTGGCAATATTCTGCGTTCCGCCATTTACTCCCATGCCTGCAATATAGGATGCGAAAACCGAATCCACATTATCACGGATATAGATGGCATCATCAAGATTGGTTTTGGTCCAATCAACTGCATCCCAGTTTATAGCGGCAGGATAAGGATTGGCAACAAGGTTCCATCCGTCTTCAGTTACACCAACACCGCCATCGGTATAATTGACAGGTAAAGCTACATTATGACTGTTGATGGGTCCCCGCAGAGCAGCGGTTACCGGAGATTCACCTTCCCAGATAAATACTGCATATCCTTTACCCGTTTCAATGATTTCTGTATTTGAGGAAACAGGGAAAGCACTCCATCCCTGGTCCTTATCCCCGGTTGCGGTTTCATCATATTCCCAGATAGAAGGTTCATTAAATGTTGAAGGATCTGCCCCTGTAAATGTGCCCGATACACTGAATTCCTCCTGCCAGTCTGCTACATCTGTTCCGTTAATCTGGGAACTCATGTATCTATATAATTGCCCATCTCCAGAAATATATCGTTGCACTGTAACATTACCTGAGACCGATGAAGCTGCAGGTAAGGTCATTATACTCGCATCCCCATTAGCATCTGAGATTAAAGTAAATTCTCCGGACCCGGTTCCATCTGCATCGAATTCAGTCCCATCAGCCAGAGTTAACACTCCCTGAAGACTAGCCGTACCATTTACTCTGATTGCAGGTGGGCCGGCAGTATTGGTAACTTCAATATCATAAAATCCGGTTGGGTCAGTTCCACTGATCACCTGAACAGCACTCCCGTTGAAGAGCACCAAACCATTCTGTGCAGAGAATACCCCGCCGTTATTCGTCCAATTTGCACCAACATTGATTCCATAATCGCTTGTACTTACATCAAGTGTACTGGAAGTTAGAGTCAGATTATTGTTAACATCCAGAGCGTCCTGCAACGTTTTGGTACTGGTTCCAGCAATTTCCAGGTTAAAGAAAGGTTGCCCTCCAGAAGTAATATTCTGGTTAGAACCATTAAGAAGTATAGTTCCATTATTGGGATCAAAAGTTCCACCACTGACAAACCAAGCTCCTGATACACTAGTTGTGTTTGAGCTCGCAGTAAGTGAGCCCGATACTGTTACATTATTAAATGAATAGGAACTTGTTCCGCTCGTTTCTGTTGTTCCATCAAATATAACTGTACCTGTTCCAGATACAAGAACGCCATCATTTACTAGGTTATCATTAAAGGTAACATTTCCTGATCCAAGATCCAGATTACCATCAAGGTCAATGGTACTGTTAAAGGCAATATTTCCAGAGCCAAGATCCAATGTTCCATCCAGATTAAGCGCCCCGTCAAAATTCGCATTGTTTGTTCCGAGATCCAGAGAATTCCCTGAAGTAACCTGAACAGCACCGAATGTTGGAGTAGTGGAACCGGAAATCGCACACGTACCATCAAAAATAATGGTGCTGCTTGCTAAACTGGATGTAGAACTACTCGCCAGGTTACCTTTTAAGGTTAAAGTATTACTGCCAGCTGCAAATGTCCCGTCTGAGAAAGTCAGCGTTCCATTAATGGTTTTATTTCCCAATAATGTAAGTGTTCCACCCCCGGACTTCGCTATATTATTCAACGCTCCAGTTTCACTTGTTAGTTCTGGGCCAGAGTCAATGTCACCACTATTGTTATAAACCACATTATACATAACCGATGTATTTGTTGGAGATGAATTCATGCTCCCGGCGGCTCTGTTAATCGTACCCCCATCTGCCATTGATATTGAACCAGAATTATTAAAAGTTCCGTCAGTAAGATTAAGTGTAATTATGGTTACTGATGAACCTGTAGCAAAGGTTACTCCATTTCTATCGAGCGTTAAGGTACCTAATGCTGAACCACTCAAATTTGCTGATGCAGGAAGAGCACCAGCTGTGTTAATAATTATTGCGGCAGTGCTGCTAACTAACAGGTCACCGGAAGATCGGGAATATGCACCTGATATGGTCAATGTATTACCATCCAGATCGATATTACCATTGGTTTGTGTAAGGGTTCCCGAAATGGTGATGTTATCACCTAATGTAACTGATCCACCGGAGGTTCTATCTATAGTGAAATTATTAAGTATTACACTACCTGACGTAAAATTGAGTGTACCCAACGCTCCTGTTCCACCTATGGAAATGTTGGAATTAGATCCGCCTGTCAGTGAGTTTGCGTCCACAAAAGATCCGGTAACTGCTAATGTTCCGGTACCGATTGTGATACTTCCCCCACCAAAAGTTAAAGCATCTGCAATTGTGATATCGCCTGAAGTATTGATTATATCATTCCCGTTAAGATCAGTTGCATCATTTAAATTAAGTGTACCGGATCCAACTGTTAAATCACTTGATGTACTTGTGAGATCCAAAGCGCCATTAATAGTAAGTGTACCGGTTCCTACTGATATGTCACTCGTTGAACCTGTAAGATCCACAGCACCGGTTAAGGTAAGTGTTCCTGTTCCAACTGCAATATCACTGTCTGATCCCGTAAGATCAGTGGTACCATCCACTGTTAAAGTTTTTCCATTAATAGAAAGATCTCCCGCTACTATATCTAGATTTCCCCCGATAGTAGCACTCGTAACATTAACTGAAACATTACTGCTATTATTGATAGTTGTATTTACTCCTGAAGTTGAGGGATGACCATTTCCAATGTATTGGGCACCACTTCCGTTGTAAATAATTGTACTTCCAGAATTATATGTACAGTTCGCCAACAATATTCTAATATTCCCAGTAGTTGTACTATTTTGAATTGCACCAGACGAATGTGTTGAACCAACACTTAGAGTTCCTCCTGAGTTTAAAGAAAAACTACCCGATCCAGTAACAGCATTTTCGCTAGATAGAACTAAGGTTGAACCACTATTCACAGCAAAGTCAATTGGTGCTGTAATTGTGCCTGAATTTGTAAATGTTTGATTTCCAGAACCAACGAAGTTAATAGCAGCAGCTCCCGAGCCATTTGTATTATTAATTGTGCCTGAGGTTAGGGTGAAGTTTCCACTCAAATTTAAATCACTACTTCCTAGATCATCTCCAGTTGCATTTGCCATGTCAATCCCTTGGGACGAATTTATTGTTGTGTTGCCAGAAATATTAATCGTGGCCGAACCATCAACTGAAAACCACGATGTGGTACTAGAGGTATAATTAAAGTCATTTGCGATATTTATTGTTGATGTAGTGCCATCTGTAAATCCATTGAAGGCAAACGCAGAATTGCCAGAAACACTGAAATTATTCCCAATACTAAGTGTATAATTTGTGTTTTGTGTAAATACAAGAAAACTTCCACCAGTATTTGATATTGTAAGATCATTATTTACAGTGGTCAGGCCTCCATTCAAATCAATAAAGCTTGATTGACCAGAACAATTCCAAATTACATCGTAAAACGTTTGAGTTAATCCAGAAGGTGTTCCAGAATTTGAGGTATATCCAATTATCTCCAGTATTGATCCACTTTTCCAATCCGCATTATAAATTTGACCAGGTGAAGAGCTATAATTATGTCTGTAAACACCACCGCTAAGTATTATCAGTGAATTTGCACTTGAATTTACAATTGTGGCTCCTTGATCAATGCGAAGCACTCCACTAACATTTAGGATTGGGGTCCCAAAACTAGCTTCAAATGTTAAATCACTTCCAGAACCTAATAATATTAATGTTCCCCCATTATCAATTGTTAAGGTTTGATTTATTTTTATAATTAATTGATCAACTGTGTAAGAAAATCCACTTGCAATATTTATTGAATGATTTATAGTAATTATACCATCAGCAGAGGTCGGAACGTTTGGAGCAGGATTGATCCATGAAGATCCATTATACCTTGACCAACTATTCACACTATTCCATGCACCATTCTGAAAGGACTGAAAATCTCCAGTGGAAGGCTGTCCATATGAAATTAATGCATACAATATAAATGAGAAGAGTATATATAACCGTTTCATAT
>JBHOSY010000103.1:0-16775 GCA_042584165.1 Bacteroidota bacterium
GGGATATGTGGGAATCGATTTACAAAGTATTGAATATTAAATTTTTTCATATTTTAATAGTATTAACTGGCTATCAAGTATCTCTTTCAGGTCAGCCTGCTGGATTATATATCAATGAATTTATGGCCAGCAATGTTTCATACCGGCTCAGTCCATATTATGAGGAATTTGCTGATTGGCTGGAAATTTACAATGCCGGACCTTCAGAGGTCAATCTACGCGGATATTATCTTACTGACGATCCTTCTGATTCAGCAAAATTCAGGATAAATACTGATACAACACTGGCTGCGGGAGAATATATGATTTTCTGGGCAGATGAGAATGCCAACTTTGTCCATACCAGCTTCAAATTAAGGAGGAGTGGAGAATTTATAGGACTTTATGATACCGGGGGAAATGTCGTGGATTCGTTAAGTTATGGATTGCAGGAAAGTGATGTTTCTTTTGGAAGGAAGTTGGATGATTTGGAAACATGGGTTTTTTATGCAATCCCAACACCTGGTTTTCCGAATCATAATGAATTCCAGACTGGCAAAGCGTCTGTACCACAATTTTCACTTCATGGAGGGTATTATTCGGGGAGTCAGGCTATTTCATTATACTCTGATAGTCCTTCAGCTGAAATCTATTACTCGTTTGATGGCACCCAGCCCAATAAGGAAGATTCTCTTTATACATCTCCAATACCATTAGATACAACCAGCGCGCTGAGAGCCCGAGCCTTCGAGATTGGGAAATTGCCAAGTGACATCGTAACGCATACCTATCTTATTGATGAGGATGTACATCTGCCTGTCATAGCAATTGCTACTGATCCCATGAATTTCTTTGATGATTCCCTTGGAATATATGTGATTGGCACCAATGGACGACCGGGTTACTGTTCTGATATTCCTCATAATACCAACATGGATTGGGAACGACCGGTGAATGTGGAATTTTATGATACCGATGGAAATGTTGAGATCAATCAGAGAGCTGGAATAAAAATATTCGGAGGTTGTTCACGGACTCGCTATCCTCATAAATCACTGGCTTTATATGCCCGTGGAGAATACGGGAAGGGATCCTTTGATGTACAGCTTTTTGATCAGAAACCCATATATGAGTTTGAGAGCTTTATCCTCAGAGCATCCGGTGATGATTGCAGGTCTACTTTGTTCAGGGATGCTTTGGGACAGGCGGTTATTGTAGACAGGACGGATATTGACTGGCAGGCATACCGGCCGGCAGTGGTGTATTTAAATGGACAATATTGGGGTATTTACAATATCCGTGAAAAACTGAATGAGCATTATCCGGCAGGTAATTACAACATTGATCCTGGTGATGTAAACATGGTTCGGGGGTCTCGAGGAACTGGCGTTATGCATGGAAGCTCGGATGATTATGTAGCAATGATGGAATACATTGAAAATCAGGATCTATCCAGTAATAATGTTTATCAATATGCTGCCTCAAGGATTAACATCAACAATTACATCGATTACCAGATAGCCGAAATATATTATGCTCAAAGCGACTGGCCCAGGGGTAATATCAAATTCTGGCGTGCAAGCGAAGGAAAATATGACAGGTGGCGTTGGATCATGTACGATCTGGATGGTTGTTTGCATTCCTACCGTTCGGAACATAATACAATTGAATTAGCAACAGAACCAAATTGCCATTGTACCTGGCCAAATCCTCCATATGCAACCCTGCTATTTAGAAAGATGCTTGAAAACAAGGATTTCAGGAATGAGTTTATCCAGCGATATGCATGGCATATGAATACGACGTTCAGGGCAGCACGCATCGTTCATTTTATTGACAGCATGCAAGCCAACATTGCTCCTGAGATCCCAAGACATATCAAGCGATGGGGAGGGACAATTGTTCCATATCCTGAAAGTTGGATAAGACCTATTTTTGATTCAGTTGAAGAATGGGAGGGATATGTAGACAATATGAGAAATTTTGCATATGAAAGGCAGGATCATGCGAAACGGCACATTAGAGATCATTTTTATTTACAAAATGGCATGATGCTATTAACCGTATCATCAGCTCAACCTGAAGCCGGAATGGTGAAACTAAATAACCAGGAAATTGAAGAGGATCTGCACCAGGGTGAATATTTCAAAAATGTGCCATTAAAATTACGGGCGATGTCACATATTGGATATAAGTTTTCTCATTGGGATTATAAGGAAGAAGGAAAGTCCGCTCAAATAATAAAAAGCTCAGAATTGCTGGTAGATACATATAAAAACCTGGCAGCTACTGCGTATTTTGAACTTACTAACGATGATGAACCATATGTGATCATTAACGAGATCAACTATAATTCCCATGAAGATTTCAATCCTGGAGATTGGATAGAACTATATAATAACAGGGACGAACCTGTTGATCTGTCAGGGTGGACATTAAAAGATGATAATGATGATCATATATTCAGATTTCCCAAAGGTCTGGATATCGGTCCGCACAAATACCTGGTCATTTGCGAGGACATAGTAGCATTCAGGGAGTTGTTTCCAGAAGTAAAAGATCCGATCGGAGGGATGGACTTTGGTTTGGGAAATGGGGGGGATGCTATACGTATTTATACATCAGAAGGTACTCTCTGGGATATTGTTAACTATGAGGATGAGGAACCATGGCCAGTTCCACCAGATGGTGAAGGGCCAACACTTGAATTAATAAATCCGGGTTATGACAACCAGATGCCAGAAAGCTGGGTGGTTTCAATCAGACATGGAACTCCTGGTCAACAGAATCAAATGAATAGTATTGATGAAAACGTGTTGGGACAGAATTATCCAAATCCGCTAAGTAATGGAACAATTATCCCATACCAGATATTTACACCGGGATTTGTTGTAATCAAAGTCTTTGACAGCATGGGCAGGATGGTCAAAACACTTGTTACTGAAAACCAGGAGACAGCTTTTTATGAAGTGTACCTGGATGCAGATAATCTTAAAACGGGTATTTATTACTACACGATGGTAGTTGATAATGTGTTTGCGGATACAAAGCGAATGATAATTATAAAATAGAGTATTTGATTGTTTTAGATGAAATATATGAATCTGTAATCATAAATGAATTGATACCTGAAAACCGGCCTGTATGCTGAAATCTGTATAAACTAACGCTACTTTCCCGATGCAGAACTTATAGTAGCTATTCACGAGGTTAACAGCAGTAAATTAAAATGAAATAGCAAAAGACAATGCCAATCTGAAGGATTCCTATGTAAAGGCATCCCCGTGGGAATATCAAATAAATACAAAATTCCAATTCTCAAATATCAAGCCGGTCCGATATGAGAAAACAACCAAATAACCAATATTGTCCAGATCAGCTGTATTTATCAGAAAATTGAAATCCCTGTCTGATCATCTCTAGTTATGTTGACATCTTTTCGTATATTATTGTTGCGTTTTATTTTTTGTCAACATAAATCATATAGAAATGAATAATACTAATTCCAACCCGCCTGTTTCTGGACGCAGGGAATTCCTGTCAAAAATTTGTCTGACCGCTACCATAGGCCTTATGGGAGTTTCGCGAATTAAGGGCGCAATATCAGAAGAAAATAACCTTGATCATAGCCAGTCTTTAGCAACGATGCCTTCAATCATGCTGGGACAGCACCGGATCAGCCGCCTTATTTGCGGATCAAATCCCATCCTTGGTTATTCCTATCTTGGGCAACATACTGACAGACAGATGAAGGATTATTATACTACTGAGCGTGTTGTTGAATTGCTTCTGAAGTGCGAACAGGTAGGAATAACGGCACACCAGTCTTCATCAAGACATGATTACATGAATATACTTCGCGAACGTGGATCTAAAATTAAAGTATTCACTTTAACTTCCACACATGAAAAAATAGATACAGAGATAACTAACGCCAATCCGATTGCCCTTGTTCATCATGGTGGCGTTACGGACCGGTTATTCGCGGAAGGCAAATCAAATGTTGTACATGATTACGTAAAAGCTGTAAAAGACAGGGGCATTATGGCAGGCGTTTCCGCTCATAATCCCGATGTTATAAAAAAGATCGCAGATGACGGGTGGGAGGTCGATTTCTTCATGAACTGTTTCTATTACCTGACTCGTAAAATGGATAAGCCGGAAAAACTGCCAACGCTTCCTGTTGGCGCCTATCACTTCCTAAGAGATGATCCTAATGTTATGACATCGGTGATCAGGCAGGTTAAGCAACCATGCCTTGCATTTAAAATCCTGGGCGCGGGCAGGCACTGCTCGAGCCAGAAGGATGTAATAGCTGCATTCAGGTACGCATTTGAGAATATAAAGCCGACTGACGGAATAATTGTCGGTATGTTCCCATGGTATTTTGACGAGGTTAACGCCAACGCCAAGTATGCAATGGAGTATAGCCTCAACTGAAGTAAATATTATGTGACTATAAACAGCAAGACCATAAAAAATGAAATACAGAATTCTTGGGATTACCTATATTAAATTATCAGCGATTGGACTTGGTGTATGAGCATGAGACATGCGTGCACCGGAAGGGATGACAGAGAATCAATAGCCTCCCTGCATAGAGCCCAGGAACTTGGAATTAATTTCTGGGATACTGTCGACATTTATGAAAATGGGGATAACAAAAATGAAAAACACATGGGATGGACTTATCGGTGTTTTCCCTGATTTAACTTTGAATAATAGTGAATGATTTAATTTTTATATAATAATTTACCATGACTCCTTCAAAATCTATCTTTGCCTGTACTTTTATCATGTTCATAATTGCCTCAATTCTACTGATGAACTGTCAGAAGGAAACCATTAAAGAAAAGCCTGTCATTCCGAACGCTTTTGAACAGAATAATCGGCTCGGTGGGGGAGCAAACGTTGGGAGTATCCTTTATCGATGGGACAACTGGGATGAAGAAAGAGAAAAGGAAGAACTTGATCTGCTGAAAGGATTGGGTATGAAAAATGTACGCATCAACTTGCGCCCCTTTCTCCATGCCTCAGAAGGCCCTTCCTATACACTATCCAGTGAATTCTTTGAACGCCTCGACTGGTTGATTAATGAATCCCTGATCCGTGGATTTACCGTGATCATTGATGAACACCAGTACCGTGTGATGGGACAGGATCCCATGGCTCTGAAAGACATATACATGGCCACCTGGAAACAAATAGCGGAACATTACAAAGACTATCCCGACAATGTCTATTTCGAATTATTGAATGAACCCAATAATAATCTGACCCCCTACCTGTGGAATTATTTCCTGAAAGAAGCCTATGACATCATCCGCGCCTCCAACCCGGCCCGGACGCTGGTTATCGGCCCAGGAAACTGGAACAAGATCAATGAACTGGAAAACCTGATCCTTCCCGAAGAAGACCGGAATATCATTGTTGCCATTCATTTCTATAATCCTCACAAGTTCACCCACCAGGGAAAAGACGGCCGGTCAACCGGGATTTCCTGGCCGGAGATGCCTGAGGAGACACAGGACCTGATCGACGAATTCCAGCTGGCTGCTGATTGGGGGAAAGAAAATAACCGTCCGCTTTTCCTGGATGAGTTCGGTGTGCACCAGATGGCAGATCCGGAATCCGCCGCCCGATGGATACGCAGTGCCCGCGAACAGATTGAAAGACACAACATGCCCTGGTCAATGTGGAAATTCATGAGCACGGAATGGGGGATCTATAACGAGAATGAGAAAACCTGGATTGATACACGCAAGAAAGCCCTTATGCTGGAGGATTGATCAGGAGGGCTCTTCTTTCTCTTTTATTATCTAATCTATTTACTCTGTTCCTAACCAGGATTCTTGTTACACTTGCTTCGGAGATAGTAATGCCATAGTAACGTTCTAAATACCACTTAATTCACCAACACCCTGAGTAATATGTTTTTCTTAGATCCAAAACCTTTTCAATATCCTCTGGATTCGTCTTTCTTGTACCCTTCAGCAAAAATTGGACTTATTTAGAGAAAGGTTAAGAGATAGTTTATTACATTTCAAACATTAAAATCAGTTTAGAATGATAAAAAGAAAAACAAACGGAAGTTTAATTCGGGACTGTAAACTTTCAGCAAAAAGTGGACTGATTTTTAATGGATTTTGACCTCTTAATTCGATTGTATCATTAATTTTTGCTCTTAACGGAATAATATTATCCACTTTAACATCCGTATTACCAATACCATCATCTTGCTCACAGCATAAAAAATATTACTGGCACTAATAAAGACTACAACAAATAATGTTTCATAGCTATTAAAAAAATATGTTGTGAATATAACCTTCTTTTAATCTACATTAATCCCACGTTTATTCCTAGTCATTAAACCTTGAAATAGAATTGACTTAAACATTTAGATTTGGAGTCTTTTGGTGCTGTTTCCGAAAGTAAGTTCGTTTGCATAAGGACATGTATTTTAAAAAGTTTTTGCTAACGAATTTTTAAAAAAATTGAATAATCGAATGGAGTATAATGTTTGAATTGCATTTGATTTTAGAAATGATGGTAAACTACTTACCGATACAGAACCTGGAAAATATATTTCCAAGAAGATCATCAGTTGTAATTCTGCCTGTATTTCTCTGAAAAAATGAATGGACTGGTGGATGTCCATGGCGGATAGATTATCTGTTGTTCCGATATTTATTCTTAGCTTATTATTAACAGGATTAATGGATTTAAAGAGTTTTAACTTTTAAGTTTTTAATTTTCAAAGTTTGAATATTCCCTATCGTATTTGCTTGTGCTAAAGACCAGTCTGTGGTACCGAAAAACTTATCTTTTTAGCTGATCATCAAGAAACCGGAAAGATTTATCAATAGCAATTTTCATGGTTTCTTGAGAGAAATGATGACCTTCCCCTTCGTAAAGAACCATTTCATGTTGTGCTCCAGTATTTTTCATTGCCTGGTCGAAATGTCTTGCGTTTTCAGAGGAGATAAACTCATCTTCCGTACCGTGTAGACTTAAAATCGGGGGATCATTTTTGTCGATGTACGTTATAGGTGAGGTGATGGTATAAATGGGATCATTTACATCGAGAGTACCGAAAATACCTTTCCTCAACTCGTTGTATGTAGTATGGTAGTATTCCTGGACAACCTTTTCGGCTTCCTTACTAAGGGGAGGAGATTGATTTGTAAAGTCTCCCGTACCTACAAAGTTAACTGCAGCTTGGATCTTGGTAGACGTGCACTGCACATAACCCTCCAGACCATCAGAATGATCAGTTAATGCAAGCATCATTGCTAAATGCCCTCCGGATGAAAAACCAATTACACCGATTCGATCCGAGTCTATGTTATATTTAACAGCATTTGCTCTCAAAAAACAAACTGCGGCTTTGACATCATAGATTTGTGCCGGCATTGGGTAATTTGGTGCAAAACGATAACTGACTGTTACGGCTATATAGCCATGTTGAGTCAACTGGGGTAATAGCCAACGGACATCATTTCGGTGTCCGGCACTCCATCCTCCACCGTGAAGGCAGATGATAAGCGGGAATGGACCGTCACCTGATGATGGTTGGGCCAGGTCTAATTTGAGCTCTTCACCTCCCACATCGGAATATTTAATGTTGTCTTTAAAGTTTGGCTGACCCACAGTAATGTCACTGATGCTAAAGACCAGGTAAAACGCAGCGAAAAAGCAAAAGACCGTCGGTGCTTTCATTTTATGCGTTTTTCGCTGAAGGGCTACAGGGAAGAGAGCTGGTGGAAAAGAAAGTGAAGCAATTCTTGTATGCCCGGTGCAAGGGTTAAAATCCTCATAAAAAGGATAGTTAACGATTTTCATTCTCATTCATCCGCTAATAAAAAGGCTTTTACTTGAATATTCAGGATCACATGTCAGGTTTATTTTCAATTTTCGTAACCCTGCTTCATCGCCCGGGGTGGGAATATGGGTAAGATGTACCTCGCAACTACGCAACCATTTCAGGTTTTCCAATGCCATTTGTGCTGCTGGATTAGATAAAGCGCTTATACCAAGCGCAATCAACGTTTCATTTACATCCAAACTGATCATTTTGCCATTCAATATATCTTTTTTCAAATGAGCAATCGAACCTATTATGCTCTGTGGCAAAAGTTTCATATTATCAGGGAGTCCGGATAGGTGTTTGGTAGCGTTTAAAATCAGGCTTGATGATGCATGCATCAATGGTGAGTTTTTCCCGGTAATAATTGTCCCATCCCGAAGTTTTATAGCGGCTCCACAAAAGACCCCTTCATTTCCCTTTCCACTCTTTTCTGCATTTATTGCAGCTTCCCTGGCAGGTAATACTACCTTTCGGTCTTCAATTTTTGCACCTATCTTATTCATGATCGTAACAGCGAGATCAAGGGTATCTTTATCAACCATACCCATGGCATATTCCACGGCACACCTGAAATATCTCCGAATTATCTCCTGATGTGATGCCTCTGAGATTATATGGTCATTTACAATACCCTTACTTGCCCGGTTCACACCCATATCCGTTGGAGATTTATACATAGACTCACCTCCTGTTATTTTCTCTATGACCCTTTTAAGTAAGTGAAAAGCTTCTATATCACGGTTATAATTCACAATCTTTATACCATAGGCCTTCAAATGATATTCATCAATCTGAACTATGTCTTTCAGATCAACGGTGGCCGCCTCATATGCCACGTTTACTTTATGATCAATGGGCAGGTCCCAGATAGGGAATGTTTCAAACTTTGCATATCCGGCATTAACTCCGTTTTTATGCTCATGATAAAGATTACAAAGGCAGGTAGCTAGTTTACCGCTGCCTGGACCTGGTCCTGTGACAATCACAATAGGGTTTGTCGTCTTGACGTATTCGTTTTCCCCAAATCCCTGATCGCTTACAATTAATTCAACATCCTCAGGATATCCTTTTGTAGGATAATGCAAATATACCTTCACGCCCCTTAACTCAAGCTGGTTCTTAAAGGCCTTGGCAGGGGCTTGATTTTCATAACGGGTAATAACCACAGCTGTGATATCTATTCCCCAATCCCTGAAATCATCAATGGTTTTTAATGCGTCAACATCATAAGAAATTCCAAAATCAGCCCTGAGTTTTTTTCTTTCAATATCACCTGCATGAATACACAAAATGACATCGATTTTATCCTTTAGCAGTTGTAAAAGCCGCATCTTAACATTCGGGTCAAAACCAGGAAGCACTCTGGATGCATGATAATCATATAGAATCTTACCCCCGAATTCCAGGTAAAGTTTATCATTAAACCTGTTTACTCTTTCAATTATTGCTGACGTCTGTTCCTTAAGGTATTCATCATTATCAAAGCCAATATGGTTTGAATCTTCCATTTTCCTTTTAGTGTATTATTAAAAATCGAATTCAGGATTTAGTTAAGTATCCGGGAATTGGATTAATAAAAAAAATAATTATTAAAATTTTCTTTACCCCCCTAATATAAGAATAATTTTATATTGAACAGGATGTCCTTCCTTCAATTCTGATGAGATTTGGTTTTTACCGGTGTAGGTTAATAATCAATTTTCATTTTGCGATTTAGCATCTACTTTCCTATACAAAATCTAGTTTAGTTATACACTATTTAGGTATCGCGTTCTTTCTTATATATTCCTGTAGCGGTGAGGAAGGATCATTTACCTGGTTGTCCCATGGTATATCAGCCATGTAGTGGTATCCTTCAGCCCATTGAAGGCCATACTTTTCTCCCAGTTTTTTATTCCTTTCAAACACAAAATTTTTTGTAAAATTGAAATTAGCTGTATAATCATCTCCTTCCAGGATCGGTAATTTTTTTCCCTCTTCAGCAAGTTTTTCTCTGAGCTTTACCCCGTTATTCCCTGCAGGTCCTTTTGCCATGCTCAACAAGTTTACTCCAACTTTTTTATCAATGTAGTTGCTGATGTCAACAATCAGGTTGTCAGTCTGTCCTGCTCTTGAATAATAATACCGCTCTTTTGGAGTATAAGGACCAATTCCTGCAGCAAAATGTTCCTGGTAATCATTCATTCCGGCAATCCATCTTGCTGCTTCCACAGCGCGTCCAGTCACATAATGATCGGGATTTTCTTCATAATGTCCCCAAGGATCCATACAGACGATAGCATCTACTTTCATAGATCTGAACAGAAAAATGAACCTTTGTATTAAATCCTGAATTCCGATACTGCCCATCTGATGGTGCGGCATCAGTAATTCAAATGAATCTTTCATGCCATAAAATTCAGCGATACTCAGGTTGTCTTTCCTGTTTTGCTCATATGTTCCTGCGCCTCTTGCATCGTCAGATACAGAACATAAATATCCCGTATACCCCTCGCCCATCAGTTTTGCTACCAACCCACCGGCAGACAGAGGAATATCATCTGAATGAGGCTGGATTGCCATGAGTACTTTACCTTTATGTGGTTTACCTTCCTTCGCCCGCTCTATCCGGATCTCTTCATAGTCAACGTGATATCCCCATGGGACTAATTTTTTATCATTATTATTATCGTTCCTGTTATTCTGATCAGGAGCACCAGATGCTGATGCCCATGCAGAAGATCCCATCAGAGCACCTGTTGCCAGTCCTGTTTGTAGAAATTCTTTGCGTTTCATAATATTATTATTTTGCTGTTTAATTCAGTTAAATATTTTAAGTTCCTTAAGAAATAATCTTATTTATGGATAATACCTGTTTTTTGCCCTATCGTGAATCGTCCGCTCCAGAGATGGTCACTTGACCGCAGGTCATCCCATTCTTTGGTTGGAGCAAAAAAGGATTTATCAGAAGGATAAAGGTGTTTTTTGACTTCATCTTCATTTAATTCAATCCCCAATCCAGGAGCAGATAGTGGAACATTTGCAAAACCTTTATCTGCCAGTTTTCTGCCATCTGTGGTTTTCACCAGGTTCTCCCACCAGGGATTATCCACCGCCTGGGTAGTCATCTCTAATGCAAGGAAGTTCTGGGTTGCAGCCGCACAATGAACATTGGCCATGAAAAGGATAGGGGAGCCGGAAGAGTGCATTGCCATGGCCACTCCCTTTTCCTCGGCATAATCACCAATTTTTTTTGTTTCAAGGATACCTCCGGAGGTAGCCAGATCGGGATGAAGAATATCAACTGAGTGAGCATTACAGATCTTTATAAACTCTTCTTTCAGGTAAATATCTTCTCCCGTGAGGGTAGGGGTATTGACTGAGTCAGTCAGTACTTTGCATTGTTCTGTCATTTCCCATGAAAGCATATCCTCAAGCCATGCCAGCCGGTATACATCAAGTGCCTGGCCAACACGGATACAGTTATTTAAATCATAATTTCCGAATCCATCAGCTGACAGGGGAACTTCATACCCGATAACACTCCGAACAGTATCTACATATTCAGCAAGTGCCTCCAGGCCCTTTTCAGTGATTTGTTGTTGCGTAAAAGGTTGTTTGGTCCTGTAATAAGACATAAAATCATTGTATTTGGGCATAGACCAGAACTTTGAATTGACAGTTATACCAGGTATATGCTCGATCGTTTCCAAACTTGGATAAAACTTCAACCATGTAAATCCCTGTACTTCGAGACGTTGTTTTATATCTTCCTTGAATTTCGTGATATCCATGTCCGGTCCACCTTTCCCGCTTACAGGCAAATAGGAATATAGTCTCACTTTATCCCGGTACCTGCCACCTAATAACTGCCAGCACGGTACCCCATACGCTTTACCTGTCAGGTCCCAGAGGGCCATTTCAACACCACTTACACCCCCTCCCTGGCGTCCATGACCGCCAAACTGTTTGATGATTTTAAACAACATTTCCACGTTACATGGATTCTCTCCAAGGATGCGGCTCTTCAGAAACAGGGCATATCGCTCATCAGCCGCATCTCTCACTTCCCCTAATCCGGAAATGCCCTGGTTTGTATCGATGCGGATTATCGGATTGCGCGAACCTCCATCCGGATCCAGTTGAAGTATGCAATAACGCATATCGGTAATTTTCAGATCAGACGGGCTGGAGGCCCGGTTGATATTGGAAGTGACCTGGGCCACCGCTTCCTCCGTAGAAGAAAACGTAAATTTAGCCAGTGACATTCCGCCAAAAAGCATACCTGTTTTCTTAAAGAATTCGCGGCGATTATTCCTGCTGTGTGAATGATTAATCTCCTCCGTCAGGGATAATGGAACTGCCTGATCCAGGGTTTTATTGCCATCCACAATTTCTTTTAATGAATTTTTCATTCGACTAAATTTTATGGTTGTTTGATATTTAAAAATCAAAATTTAATAACGACTGTATTTTATTGAACACAATCCATGCTGAGATGTATTTTAACCCTTCGAACTGTTTTAATGTCCACAAAATCAGAATATTTACATTCTGATCATGGAATATTTTACTAACCAGGTAAGAAATTAATAAATTACTTGCTTGAACAGAAATTGAAGTATATTTTTTTGTAAATGTAAAAATGTGTAATGGCATACTCCACCAGTTCAGATTAGCCATTGATGAAGCAAGATCAATGACACCGGATTCTGTCAGGTCTGCCCCGGCATTAACACTCCGGTATTATTTCCAGGTGTATTTTTCCCGTGTTTTTTCAGAACAAGATATAAATTGAACTCATAAATAAAACTACCATGAAAGTACCAGGACTGTTAATAATATGTATTATTCTCTTAACATCAACCAGGATTGTAGCACAAAAATATTGGATATACGATGGCGACAGACAGTTTACAACGGATGAATTATATATGATGGAAGACTGCGGAACATGCTCCAAGAAAAAACATTTTAATGCGGTTAAGAATCCACCGGATATTCCCATATTATCCGATACTTATGCACGGAATAATAAATGCGCAGAAATGTATTTTCCAGGTTGTCATTTCTCAATGGATAGAAACTTTTGTATGAAAGTCATGTCTCAGCCTGCGGGACAGGTCCAATTTCCATATGGTACGGATATCTACCACGCTTTCAGTGTATATGTGCCTGTCGACTATAATCACGATCCTGAAACGAATCTGATATACCAGTTCCATGCATATCCCGATGATCTTGGAAATTGTGATAACTGGAGATCACCCCCGTTTTCTATAACATTTGATGTGGATACATGGCGCATCTTTGGAAGGTATAGCAGGGAAAAGTGCAATCCTGATGGTAACAGATCAGTTAAAATCATGATCCTTAACGGGCAACATCCGATTGTGAAAGGGAACTGGACACATTTCGTTGTTCATTTGATTTTTGATTACAATGCCGGGGGGCGATGTGAAGTATGGCTCAAAGATGCTGAAAATCGAAATCCGCAAAAAATAGTTGATTATACAGGCCCCTTAGGTTATAATGACAAGAATCCACCTTATAATTATACGTCATTTGGGTACTACTATTCTGCATATCCCGGGCCAGATATTAAATTATATTTTGACAGGATAATATTTGCTGGAAGCGAAGAGAGCATGGAAAGTATGATGTATGGGGAATGAGGGATGAAAGATGCGAATAAATACCTGCAGCATTAAATTGATTGGGTAATGTGAATATTTTTATTTATCTGGAAAATCTTATTATTACTTATTTAACATTTTTAATTTTAGTTAAAACTCCAGGCTGTCGATTGAAAACACTATTTGTCACGTTATTTTTTATCTTGCCGGGGACGTCTATTCTGGCTCAGTCTACCTTTAAGAGTGGGTTGGGTGTTCCGGCAACATTTGGTCGACCCTTTTTGGCAGATATGCATTCCACCATAGTCAGCCTTGATGTGGGAGTAGGGGCGAACTGCCAGGAATATGATATGAGTACAAAAGAGATTAAGTTGAATAAAGTTTTTTCACGGGTCAACCTGGGGGTTATAATTCCTATCTATACCACAAATTTTGATGAGGACCGAAAAGGCTTTTCATTGTCAATTCCTCTGCATGAATTAATATTGCTGGATTTATTCGAATCAACTACATCTCCAATCATTAACACAGATTATTCATTTGGTGTTCAATTCAAATTTATTAATCGTGTCAACCGAGGTTGGCTGAAAAGCTATACATTACTGTTTGCTCCGATTTACCATCAGAGTACGCATATAGGTGACGAACTCACCAATTACCGAAAAGAAGAGCAATTACCCATTACGCGCGTTAATGTATCCCACAATTTTTCAGAGTTATCATTTTGGATAAATGAACCTGAGCAATATGCTGGTTTCAATCAATCATTTCGATTTAGTTTAATGTATGTCCTGGCACAGGCTAACACCGTACCTAAAAACAATTGGTACTGGTATTCTGCCCGACCGGAAGAGGCAGATACGTCATTATTCAACCCGACAAGTAAAAGGGCTGAATTTTATTTTCAATATCAATTACAAACAGGTAATTATTTCTTGAGCGGTGGGAAACTGAAAAATGTATTTTCACTTGAGATTCGGAACCGATTACGCTATGGTTACCCTAAATTCCGGTTTGAAGACAACGAATGGGTTTCTGAAGATGTAGTTGAGAAACGAACATGGAACCTGAATTTATACTTTGGATGGCGAATCATGAATACCGATATTTTAGATAATCATTTGGGATTTGGATTGAGATATTATCGGGGTATTAATCCTCACGGACAATTTAGAAATATGGATGATTATCAGTTTATCGGAATGTCATTATTGTTGGAGTAATCTGCTTATGTCAAAATCACGACTCTGAGTAATTCATAATCCCAAAAACTGCCCTCCCACAACTCAATATAGTTTGCGAAATAGCTATCTATTTCCATTATTCAAAGCGAATATTATCCTATGTGACTTAATTTGAATCGTAGATCTATGACTACTTTCCGATACAAAACATACTGAAGATATTCCCAAGTAAATCATCAGTTGCGATCTCGCCGGTAATTTCTCCCAAATAATGTATCGCCTGCCGGATATCCATTGCAATTTTCACGGCATAAGGGATAAGTTGGTTCCAATTTATTCATTTTACCATAATTCAGCAGGTGGTTATTCATGGAGAGGAAGTCACCGCTGGCATTGTGCTGGATCCCAAATATGCTTTAATGCTGTTGCCCGATAATGGGAATGAGTATCCGGTATCGGTCATTTCCTTTTTTACTCATAAAACAGAACTACTTAATCTGCTGGTATTCAGAATCTTACAATTTCTGGCATTAGAATTGTAATTTTAGAAATCAAATCTGTGTACCCATACGTTGAATCCTGTATGTTAGCATTAATTTTTTAACGGGTCTTAAAAATAATCAATATGAATTGGACGTAAATCCAATTATTAAAAATTCAAAAATCATGTTAAAAAACTTTTTTCTCATCACATTTAGAAATTTGATTAGAAACAGACTCTATTCAATTACTAACATAGCAGGATTATCCTCCGGCATCGCTTGCAGCATCCTGATCCTTTTATGGATTTCAGATGAATTGTCTTATGATAAATTCCATCCAAAAGCGGATAGATTGTATGAAGTCCGGGTCAATACAGATTTTGATAATATAATACATACCTGGAACTCTTTGCCGTTACCCACCTACACTGCCTTAAGAAACGAGGATAGTAATATTAAAAATACAGCAATTACAGATAGGGGCACAGAGCACTTACTCACTGTAGGAGAAAAGAAATTGATAATGAACGGTATTTCTGCGAGCGAGGAATTTCTTAATATGTTTGAGTTTCCGCTGATAGTTGGGGATGCATCAACAGTTCTCAATGATCCAACATCCATTGTAATTACTGAATCTACAGCCAAAGCTTTATTTGGAGATGATGATGCAACAAATAAAATTATTCATGTAGATGATCAAGGGGATATGAAAGTAGCCGGCATTTTAAAAGATATCCCAAATAATTCATCATTCGATTTTGATTTTTTACTTCCATGGAAATATAAAATCCAAAATAATCCGGGGATTCTTGAAAATGAAGACCGCTGGCAGGGTTACTATTTCCCGGTTTATGTAGAATTAAACGATCCAAGCAGTAAAACAGACGTAGAAAATAATATTAAAAATATGCTTATTGACCATGGTATGGAGGATATGAAACCAGAATTGTTTTTGTATCCTCTTAGCCGATGGAGATTGTATTCAAGGTTCGACAATGGAATTGAAAAAGGTGGATTGAGTGACTATGTTCAATTGTTCAGCCTGATCGCTGTTTTTATCATTATCATCGCTTGCATTAATTTTATAAATCTCTCTACTGCCAGGTCTGAAAGACGTGCAAAGGAAGTTGGAATTCGCAAAAGTGTTGGATCGAGCAAGTTTAACCTGGTTGTTCAGTTTATTGCCGAGTCCATGATCATTTCGTTCCTCGCTTATATCATGGCAATATTTATTGCTGAACTTATGCTTCCATTTTACAACAATTTGGTTGAGAAAGAATTATTCATTGATTATCAATCATGGATTTTTTGGACATTTTCAATAACGATGGTATTTTTTACAGGATTAATTTCCGGAAGTTATCCAGCTTTTTACCTGTCTTCTTTTAAACCCATTAAAGTGTTGAAAGGCAAAATACAGGTTGGGCGTAATGCCAGTTTACCAAGAAAAATATTGGTAACCTTGCAGTTTAGCTTTTCCATCCTGTTAATAATTGGGACCATTGTTATTTATAAACAAATTCAACTGGTCAAGAAAAGGCATTTGGGTTATGAGCAGGCAAATTTAATATCTGTAGAATTAAATGATGAATTGAGTAAAAATTACCAGGTGATAAAAAACGAATTACTTCAAACAGGTGAAGTC
>JBHOSY010000104.1:0-12500 GCA_042584165.1 Bacteroidota bacterium
GTCAGACTGAGCAGGAATTTTTCACACAATTTGGGATTGACCCGATCAATTGGATTATTGCTTATTCTCCCGATGAATCGGCAGGTGAGTATTTTGATCCGGAACACAAGGAACTGGGCTTTCTTGAGGCATACCGTATCAGTTCAGATAACTGGCGCTTTAAATTAGATAAATTGGAAGGTTTTCAATACGAAACCATACGATTTAACATTATCACTCCAAAAAAAACATTATCAATGGTTCTTCAATCTGACGAACATACTACCTGGGTAACTGAGCACCTCATAAAAGAAAAGTCAGACATTGATATCATAGAGGAATACATGACATGCCCAAAATGTGATACGAATTCAATAAATAGTGTTGCTCAGGAGTACGGAGATACCGGGTTGATAAGGGGTCATATTTGTTGTTTTGACGGTTTTGGTCAACCAGGCTGCTGGCAAGACCTTGCTTGTCTGTATGGAATTGAAAACCTGATCATGGATGCGCTTCAGGATCCGGAATGGGTTCATGCAGCACTTCAAATTTTGCAATCGAGAAAACTGGTTTATGTAGATTCGCTAAAAGGAGCACAGTATGATTTACTTGAGTTGGGTGGAGGAGATGCTTCCACCACAGTAATCTCTCCGGATATCTTTGAGCACTTTGTAGCACCCTACGACTCAGAAGTGATCCGCCACATTCACGAAGCTGGGCAGCGTGTATCGTATCACACATGTGGTGGAATGATGCCTATCCTCGAGCAAATTGCAGCAATGAATCCGGACGCCATGGAAACATTTACACCAAAAGACATGGGAGGTGATGTTAGACTGGGTGAAGCAAAAAAACGTATCGGTGACAAGGTGTGCATGATTGGAGGATTTGATCAATTTCATTATTTCATGAATTGTAAGCCCGAAGATACAAGGAATGAGGTCAGGCGATGTTTTAAAGAAGCTGGTGAAGGAGGTGGATACATTCTTTCCCCATCAGATCATTTTTTTGACGCTGATCTTGATTTGATTGCTGCCTTTGCTGATGAGGCTAATAACTGTACCTATTGAACAAACATTCTGGTAATTCTCAGCCTCGTCGGTTTCCTGTAGTGAAAGCATTTAGAAGAACCCAGTAAGAGATATTTATTTATATTTGGTCCGGTATTCAGATACCTCTTAATAAGAATGTTGATTTTTTAAACTTACTATGAAATCAGAAATTAACTTCAAGAACCTGTTGCTCTACAGTATCGTTGCGGCGCTTGGTGGTCTTCTGTTTGGATTTGATATTGCAATTATTACAGGGGCCGGCCCTTTTCTAACAGAAACATTTCATTTAAACAGCATTGAAGAAGGATGGGCGTATAGCTCTTTATTATTTGGGTGTATCCTTGGAGCAGCTTTCGCAGGCCGGCTGGCTGATATTTATGGCCGAAAACTCATTCTGATCAACGTTGCCATTCTGTTCGCACTGACTTCAATAGGCTCGGCCCTTGCATTTGATCTAACATCACTTGTAATAGCCCGACTGATTGGAGGTTTGGCTGTCGGAGCGGCATCTACTGTTTCTCCCATATATATTTCTGAGGTCTCACCATCAAAATACAGGGGTAGTCTTGTATCTGTTTATCAGTTGTTTATCGTAACCGGAATACTGATATCCTATGTCATAAACTATTCCCTACATGATATCGGGGAAATGAACTGGCGATGGATGTTTGCCACAGGTATCATCCCTTCTGTATTATTCCTTCTGATGCTTTTCACGGTTTCTGAAACACCACGATATCTGTATAAAATTGGGAAAAAGGAAAAGGCCGTTGCTGTTTTGAAACAAATTGGAGGTGAATCTCATGCTCAGACTGAGATAAAAGAAATTGAGGAAAGCATGAAGGAAATACCTCAAGGATTCAGGTATTTGCTACATCCATCATTAAGGAAAGTGCTGTTGGTAAGTTTTGGGCTGGCTGTACTTGTTCAGCTTTCCGGGATCAATACGATCATCGATTACGCACCAAAAATCTTCGTAACAGCCGGATGGAATCTGGATGCAGGCCTATTTGCCACTTTTGGGCTTGGTATAGTGAATTTTGTATTCACATGGGTTTCAATTTTAATCGTTGATAAAGTTGGCCGTCGCCCATTATATATAATTGGTTCTTCAGGCATGTCTGCCACACTCCTCGGCCTTGCCATCCTGGGCTTTTCAGGAAATTTTGAAGGTCTGCCTGTTCTTATCCTGATCGTGTTGTTTCTAATGTTTTTCGCTTCATGTATTGGGCCAGTATTCTGGACCTATGTTTCGGAGATCTTTCCAAATAAAATCCGGGGAACAGCCATGTCAATCCCGGTATTTACGCAATGGATATTCAATGCACTTGTCGTACTCGTTTTCCCATCCATGCTCAACAAGCTCAATGCAGGTTATACTTTTGGAATATTATTCATTTTCGCATTAGCACAATTGTTTTTCACAGTCAGTTATATGAAGGAAACTAAAGGGAAATCACTGGAAGAGATTGAGGATCAGTGGAGGGCCGACGGTTAAGAAAATGTCCAGTGAACATTTTTAGGAAGGAGCTAGCTTGCGGGGAGCCGATCGTTAAGAAAATGTCCGGCGAATCAATTGAGGGGATAGGGGTTCTGGAGAAGTACTAGTAGAACTTGGTGATTCCCTTGAGTTTTGATGTCTTGGCTGCGAAGAAAGAGTATCTGATGATTCGATGAGAAGGATTCAGTTAACAGGTTTATAAGAAACTGACTCTCATCACTTAATAATCTTAATAACTGTGGGTTATCAATTATAACTACAGACTGCCAATTGTGAAAAATCTGATGTAAATCATATATTCGCAGGAATTAAGATGATATTTTCACACCCTAAACAAAACATAACCTAATTATGAAGAGATTATTAATACTTGCAAGTCTAGCTACACTAACAATTTTCGGATGTAATTGTGGCAAAAATAAAGATACAAATCAGGCTCAAGTAGTTGAGAATGAAATAGATACACAAAATATAGAGGCAATACTTGCTTCTCCGGATGATTATGCCGGTCTGGTGGTTCGGGTAAGTGGACTGGTTACACATGTTTGTAAACATAGTGGCCAGCGCCTTCACCTGTCATCCCCAGATTCTGAAAACTGGATTCGTGTGGAAGCAACTGGAAATATCAGCAACTTTCAACGAGAATTGGAAGGATCCAGTATACTTGTCGAAGGCGAATTCAAAAAACAGGTCATTGATGATGAATATCTGACAAAGTGGGAAAATGAATTAGGTGGTGATAAAGAACACCACGCAGCCGATCATGGTGATGAAAATAATGTGGAAGGCGAGAAAAGTCAGATTGAGCATTTGAGAGAAAGATTGGCAAATACAGAAGATGGCAAGATAATTTCATACTGGATTGACGGAAAAGAGTATTCGGAGATTTAAAACGGAATAGTTGAGAATGAAATGGCGTAAGTTCAACCGGATCCTTCATAGGGATATTGGTTATTTTTTCTTTGGTATGTGTATTATATATGGACTTTCAGGGATTGCACTAAATCATATAGATGACTGGGATCCAAGTTATATTATTAACAATGAAAGGGTAACAGTCGATCCATCCAGAATTCAGGGAAAACTTTCAAGAGACGAATTGAAACAACTTCTTAATGACCTGAATATCAATAATAATCTTAAACAACAGTATTCTCCAGGTGGAAATATTTTCAAGATCTTTGTAAAGAATGGTTCAGTTACATTGAATAAAATAACAGGGGAAGGGATCTTCGAGGAAATTAAAAGACGGCCAGTTTTTTATGAAGTAAACTACCTGCATTACAACAATCCTAAGTTCCTGTGGACCGGATTTTCAGATATCTATGGTGCCGGTCTTGTGATTATGGCTATAACAGGCCTTTTTATGCTTCAGGGTAGGCGTGGTTTATCTGGAAGGGGCAAATGGTATGTTGGTGCTGGTATATTGATTCCCCTGATATTTTTAATTCTGTATCTTAATTAGTCTATAATCTGTATCAATTATATCTCAGGACCAACTGAATAATATATAATTATGTCCTTCAGGACATGGATCAAAATAGTTAACAAATATTTATCTGAAAAAGTCTCGTCTCTTATAACTTTTTTACCAGTCGGAAACTGCTTGTATTTCGGGATTCTCAGTATAAGGCAACCTTATTTAATGTTGCAGTATAATTCATTGATTTATTTGATTAAAACCTGGGATCAACTCAAATTTTTGATTTCTATTTTAACCTGTCCTGTCATGGGAGTTATGCTGTCTTTCCAATCGCCTAATGAAGACATAAGTATATCTTTTTCAGGATGTTATGCTGGTAAAAGGTATATATAAACAAACCGGAACTTGATATATTTTATGTAACATATAGAAAACTGATCAAAATCATTAAATTAGAATGTTCAAGAACCTATTTTGAGCAAATTTTTATAACAAACCGTTACCTGACATCATGAGTCTAGAGAAATTTAGTTACGAAAACAGGGTCGTTAAAGCATTCATTATCGCCGCTGTGATTTTTGGAATTGTGGGTATGCTGGTTGGCTTGACCATCGCTATTCAGCTCTTTTATCCCGATTTTAATTTTGGTATTCCATATACAACCTTCGGAAGGATAAGACCACTTCACACAAATGCGATCATTTTTGCATTTGTAGGAAATGCCATGTTCGCCGGTATTTACTATTCTATGCAGAGATTATTAAAAACGAGAGTTTTCAGTACCCTTTTATCATGGATTAATTTCTGGGGATGGCAATTAATTATTGTGGCCGCAGCCATATCCCTTCCTTTAGGGTTAAGTACAGGCAAGGAGTACGCAGAACTTGAATGGCCAATTGATATTGCCATCGCACTCATATGGGTTGTTTTTGGAATAAATCTGATCGGAACTTTATTGGTCAGGAGAGAACGCCATATTTACGTCGCCATCTGGTTCTACATTGCAACTTTCGTCACAGTGGCCGTATTGCATATTGTAAATTCCTTCGAAATGCCTGCAGGACTATTTAAAAGTTATTCATGGTATGCTGGCGTACAGGATGCACTTGTACAATGGTGGTATGGACATAATGCAGTTGCCTTCTTCCTTACTACTCCCTATCTGGGACTTATGTACTATTATCTGCCCAAGGCAGCAAACAGGCCGGTTTATTCATATAAACTGTCTATTATTCATTTCTGGGCTTTAATTTTTATTTATATATGGGCCGGACCACACCATTTGCTGTATTCTGCTTTACCTGACTGGGCTCAATCACTGGGTGTGGTATTTTCCATTATGCTGATCGCTCCTTCCTGGGGTGGTATGCTGAACGGTTTGCTCACATTACGGGGAGCCTGGGATAAGGTTCGTGAAGACCCGGTACTAAAATTCCTTGTTGTTGCGGTAACGGCATATGGTATGGCCACTTTTGAAGGGCCAATGTTAGCGTTGAAAAACGTGAATGCCATTGCCCATTTTACAGACTGGATAATAGGGCATGTTCATATTGGTGGATTAGGCTGGAATGGATTCCTTACTTTTGGAATGTTTTACTGGTTGGTACCTCGATTATTTAATACAAAGCTTCATTCCACGAAACTTGCA
Source organism: Bacteroidota bacterium (assembly GCA_042584165.1). Classification (GTDB taxonomy): domain Bacteria; phylum Bacteroidota; class Bacteroidia; order Cytophagales; family Cyclobacteriaceae; genus JBHOSY01. Next base: position 5,604 of record JBHOSY010000104.1, read on the forward strand.
AATTTCCATTTCTGGATTGGAACTCTTGGAATTATATTCTATGCCCTGCCGCTATACTTTGCAGGATGGACGCAAAGTCTGATGTGGAAACAGTTCACAGATGAAGGATTCCTTCTTTACCCCAACTTCCTCGAAACAGTTACTCAAATAATTCCAATGTATATGATAAGGGCAATAGGTGGACTTCTATATTTTGTTGGAGCTATTGTAATGACCTATAATCTGATTATCACCGCCCGTTCCGGAAAATTTATAAAAGATGAAGAAACTGAGGCACCGGCACTTGAAAAGAAAGAAGTTAAAGAATCCTACTGGCACAGAAATCTTGAATCCAAACCGGTTATTTTTACTGTTTTGGCATTGATTGCAATTTTGATTGGAAGTATCATAGAGTTTGTTCCAACCTTTCTTGTAAAATCAAATGTGCCGACAATTGAAAGTGTATCGCCTTATACACCATTAGAAATTCATGGCCGCGATATCTATACAAGGGAGGGATGCAATACCTGTCACTCCCAGATGGTCCGGCCTTTCCGATCTGAAACAGTGCGATATGGAGAGTATTCAAAAGCGGGAGAATATGTCTATGATCATCCATTTCTGTGGGGATCTAAAAGGACTGGTCCGGACTTGCACCGTGTCGGAGGCAAGTATCCTGACTCATGGCATTATTTCCATATGATGGATCCGACAACCATGTCACCAAACTCAATTATGCCACCATATCCATGGCTTTTTGAAAACTTCATTGACCGAAATACGACGGGTGCCAAGATAAATGCACTTCGTACAGTTGGGGTGCCATATCCGGAAGGTTTAGAAACAACTGCCAATGAGGATATTGACATACAGGCATCAAAAATTATTTCAAACCTTAAGCAAGATGGCATCGAAGTTCATCCTGATGCTGAGATTGTTGCTTTGATTGCTTATCTGCAAAGATTAGGTACAGATATAAAAGTATCGGATGTTTCATCTAGCGAATAAAGAGAATGTTTAAAAACGTCCTTCAGTCTATTCAGGATATCGAGATATGGCCGGTTATTTCACTGGTACTTTTCTTTTCCGTGTTTATGGGAATGCTCATTTATGTGTTTAGAATAAAGAAAAAATACATCGATAAAGTAAAAAATCTTCCATTGGATGAAGGGAATGAATCATTAAACTCACAAGAATCATGAAATCAACATTTTCATTATACATTTCAGAATTTAGTAAACAAATAAAAATGCGTACACGCATAGCCATTATACTCTTATCGATGCTCATTCCAGGGATGGCATTTTCTCAAACGGAAACATCCTCCAGTAACCTGGAAACCCTGTTAATCGTTGTGATAATTTTGTTAATAATCGTATCGATACTGGTACTTGTAGTGGCAATTTATACTTTATATGTATTAAGGAGCCTACTGCTTGGAGAAAGAGAAAGAAAAGCCGCTGCTGAAGGTATTGAACCGGAGCAGAGTGAGGATTTTTGGCAAAATATATCAAAATCGCTAACTAAATCTACACCGGTAGTCGAGGAAGAATCAATCCTGATGGATCATGATTATGACGGGATCCGTGAGTTGGATAATCACCTGCCACCATGGTGGAAATTCTTATTTTATTTTACAATCATCTGGGCAGGTGTTTATCTCCTTGTTTATCATGTTTTCAACGTACTACCCCTGTCCGGAGAGGAATATGACCGGGAGGTGGAACAAGCGGAGGCAGCTCTGGAAGCGCGACAGGCGCTCATGTCTGAAAGCATAGATGAAAACACTGTGGAATTTACTGATGATCCGGTAATCTTGGCCAATGGAGAAACCATTTTTAAAGCACAGTGTGTAGTATGTCATGCTGCAGATGGGGGTGGTGGAGTTGGTCCGAACTTTACAGATGAATATTGGCTGCATGGGGGATCTATAAATAGCATTTTCCAAACAATAAAATATGGTGTACCTGAAAAAGGTATGATTTCCTGGCAAAGTCAATTGCCTCCATCTGCAATGCGTGATGTAGCCTGTTATATTTATACGCTTAGGGGCACCACTCCTGCTAATCCTAAAGCCCCACAAGGAGATATATATATAGAGGAAGTACCGGCTGGTCCAGGTGGGGAACCAGAAAATTCAGAATCCATAGAAGAGGATTCATCCGTTGCAATGGTGCAATAGAGAAGAACAGGGATGGAAGATATCTATCAGGTAGACCCGGAGTTTCGTGATCATATATCAACGGTCGATGCCAAAGGAAAAAGGGTATGGATCTTTCCAAAGAAACCAAAAGGAAGATTTCATACAACTCGTATCGTTGTTGCTATTATACTCCTCGTTTTGCTGTTTAGCGGACCATTCATTAAAATCGATGGACGGCCCTTTATTCTACTTGACGTTTTCAACAGGCATTTCATAATTTTCGGAACACCCTTCTGGCCTCAGGATTTTCACCTGTTTGTACTGGCAATAATAACACTCTTCCTTTTCATTATTCTTTTTACTGTTATTTATGGTCGTGTATGGTGTGGATGGGCATGTCCTCAAACCATTTTCATGGAAATGGTATTCAGGAAAATTGAATATCTGATTGAAGGAGATGCCAATAAACAACGGAAACTCAATCAGATGCCCTGGAATTCAGAAAAGGTTATAAAAAGGGGCACTAAACATCTGATTTTCTTTGTGATTGCGATCCTCATTTCCCACCTGGTTATGGCTTACCTGATCGGCATTGATCGTGTGGTCGAAATTATTTCACAACCTCCTGCTGAACATCTGGCCGGCTTTATGGGAATTTCACTAAACACATTCGTGTTTTATGGTGTTTTCGCCTTTATGAGAGAACAAGTATGTATTGCAGTTTGTCCATATGGTAGACTTCAGGGTGTTTTTCTTGATAAAAAGTCAATTGCTGTTATGTTTGATTGGGTCAGAGGTGAACCCAGGGGAAAAATCAGAAAGAAAGAACCACAACCCGAAAACAAGGGTGATTGTATCGATTGTAAAATGTGTGTTCATGTGTGTCCGACAGGTATTGATATTCGGAATGGGACCCAATTGGAGTGTGTGAATTGCACCGCATGTATTGATGCTTGTGATGATATCATGATCCGGGTAAAAAAGCCACGTGGTCTTATTCGCTATGCTTCACATGAAAGTATTAAAGAAGGCAAGAAAGGACTATTCTCTGTACGCGTGGCAGGTTATAGTATGATTCTGGTTTTGCTGGTGGCTCTCCAGGTATATCTTCTGTCAACCCGGATTCCTGTTGAAACAACAATATTACGTGTCCCAGGTATGCTGTACCAGGAACAGGAAAATGATGTCATCAGCAACCTGTACAACATACAGTTTATCAACAAGACTTTTGAAGATATTAATATTGAGTTACGTCTGAGGGATTTTGATTCAGGTAATATTCGGAGAGTAGGAGAATCAACCATCCATATACCGGCTAATGGAAATATTGAAGGTGTGTTCTTTATTGATTTACCAAAATCATTTATACTACAGGCTAAAACGCCTTTAGTACTGGAAGTTATTGATCTTAAAAAGAATGAGATCATAGAAAAAACAAAAACAAATTTCCTTGGACCTGTAAATATTCGGAAATGAGTTGGGGATGGAAAATATTATTAGTATTTACAGGATTCGTTCTGTTTATCCTTTTCCTGGTGTTTAAATCCGTCCAACAGGATTTCTACCTTGTTGCTGAAGATTACTACAAACAGGAGATTGAGTATCAGAAGGTGATCGATGGCATGAAGAATGCCCGATCTCTTGGTAATAAGTTCGATGTGAATTATGATATCAGGGCACAAATCCTGCACTTAAACTTTCCAGAAGATCACGCAGGGAATATTGCAGGTGAAATTTATTTTTTCAGGCCATCTAACTCTAAGCTGGATCTTAGGGTATCGATAAGGGCGGATCAGCAGGGAAAGATGGAAATTAAAACAGGTAGCCTGAAGCGAGGATTGTGGAAACTAAAGATTTTATGGACATATAAAAGTAATAGTTATTACTTTGAAAAAAATCAGGTTATATAAATGGTGATATTCTGGACAGCATTTCTGGTTGGTTTTTTTGGTAGTCTGCATTGTATTGGCATGTGTGGTCCCATTGCCCTGGCTTTACCCTTCAGGGGACAAAGCGGAATTGGATATTTTTTCAGCAGGATTTTGTACAATACCGGTCGGATCATTACATATACATTGATCGGAGCAATCATCGGTCTGGCAGGACAGGGATTATCATTAGCAGGCGCACAAAGATGGCTATCGATTGGTTCAGGGATCCTGCTCATTTTGATTGTTTTACTACCTGCAGCTATTACTGATAAAGCATCAATTCTCAAGCCGGCATACCAGTTTACCGGATTTCTGAAAGCTAAATTTGGTATATTATTCAGTAAGGCCAGTATAGGATCTACTTTTCTGATTGGCATTCTTAATGGTTTTCTCCCTTGTGGTTTGGTTTATGTTGCACTTGCAGGTGCCCTGGCCTGTGGCAGCTATGTAAATGGTATGATCTATATGGCAGTTTTCGGACTGGGTACCTTCCCGGTAATGTTTGCCGTATCTTATTTTGGAAAGTTTATTGGAATCGGTATCAGGCAAAAGTTCAACCGGATAGTCCCTGTCTTCATTGTTGCCCTGGGTATTTTGTTCATACTTCGAGGCATGAACCTCGGTATTCCCTACATCAGTCCCCATATCCAGACCGGCAACGAAGCTGATGGTATTATTCTTTGTCATTAACCATTAGCAGGCAAATCGTTTGTATTATTCCACGTAATATCAAGAAAGGGGACACTTTCTTGACCATGTCATCACCGCGCTAAATCCAGAGATCCAAAGATGCCATTTCCTTCTGAGGTTTCATATTTTCAAAGATGCCATCTCTCTGTGCGGTTTCGTATTCCAAAGATGCCATCTCTATCTGAGGTTTCGCAATTCAGAGATGGCATCTTTATAAAAAAAACCCTGCAGTATAATACTGCAGGGTTTTCAATAACAAAACTGGCGATGACCTACTCTCCCACATTTTATTGCAGTACCATCGGCGCTGGCGGGCTTAACTTCTCTGTTCGGAAAGGGAAGAGGTGGACCCCACCGCAATAATCACCATTTAGATCTTCAATATTTTCAGCTATCAGGTTTTGGTTGTTATCATAACACCAAACGCCAAATACTAAACAGCTAGAAACAATATCTTAACACGATGTGACAAGAGAAGGCGAGAAAGGATTAGTTAAAGGTGTATTGGAAGAAAGTCTACGGGTAATTAGTACTGCTCGGCTTTGCCATTACTGGCTTTAGACCTGCAGCCTATCAACGTCATCGTCTATAACGACCCTTATAAAGAAGTCTCATCTTGAAGTGAGTTTCGCGCTTAGATGCTTTCAGCGCTTATCTCATCCGTACGTAGCTACCCAGCGGTGCGCCTGGCGGCACAACTGGTACACCAGCGGTACGTCCAACCCGGTCCTCTCGTACTAAGGTCAGGTCTTCTCAAACTTCTAGCGCCCACAACAGATAGGGACCGAACTGTCTCACGACGTTCTGAACCCAGCTCGCGTGCCACTTTAATGGGCGAACAGCCCAACCCTTGGGACCTTCTCCAGCCCCAGGATGTGACGAGCCGACATCGAGGTGCCAAACCGCTCCGTCGATATGAGCTCTTGGGAGCGATCAGCCTGTTATCCCCGGAGTACCTTTTATCCTTTGAGCGACGGCCCTTCCATGCGGAACCGCCGGATCACTATATCCTAGTTTCCTACCTGCTCGACTTGTCAGTCTCACAGTCAAGCACCCTTTTGCTATTGCACTCTGCGCACGGTTACCAAACGTGCTGAGGGTACCTTTGAAAGCCTCCGTTACTCTTTTGGAGGCGACCACCCCAGTCAAACTACCCACCACACACTGTTTCCCTTACGGGATTAGGCATCAGATAAAAGAAGGGTGGTATTTCAAGGTTGACTCCACGACTCCTGGCGAAGCCGCTTCATAGTCTCCCACCTATCCTACACATCCTTTACCCAATGTCAATGTGAAGCTGTAGTAAAGGTTCACGGGGTCTTTCCGTCCCGTTGCGGGTAAGCGGCATCTTCACCGCTACTACAATTTCACCGAGCTCATGGCTGAGACAGTGCCCAGATCGTTACACCATTCGTGCAGGTCGGAACTTACCCGACAAGGAATTTCGCTACCTTAGGACCGTTATAGTTACGGCCGCCGTTTACTGGGGCTTCAGTTCAGCGCTTCTTCCGACAAGTCGGAATAACGCCCCCCCTTAACCTTCCAGCACCGGGCAGGTGTCAGGCCCTATACATCATCTTTCGATTTCGCAGAGCCATGTGTTTTTGCTAAACAGTCGCCTGGGCCAATTCACTGCGCCCTGTAGTTGTGTAAACACACTACAGGGGTCCCTTCTCCCGAAGTTACAGGACCATTTTGCCTAGTTCCTTAGCCATGAATCACTCGAGCACCTTAGGATTCTCTCCTCGACTACCTGTGTCGGTTTACGGTACGGGTAGCTGTATAATTAACGCTTAGAAGGTTTTCTTGGAAGTATGATTAGGGTCACTATCCACGCTGCCGAAGCATTGTGGTACTATCGCCTTTGAGCAAACTGTGCGGATTTGCCTGCACAGCCTATACCTACGGGCTTCAACGTACTATTCCGTCAGTACGCGGACCTTTCACTCCTCCGTCACTCCATCACTTTATACAGCTAGTATCGGAATATTAACCGATTGCCCATCGACTACCCCTCGCGGGTTCGCCTTAGGCCCCGACTAACCCCCGGCTGATTAGCATTGCCGGGGAAACCTCAGTCTTTCGGTGTGCGGGTTTCTCGCCCGCATTATCGTTACTTATGCCTACATTTGCTTTTCTATCCGCTCGATCACG
>JBHOSY010000105.1:0-16488 GCA_042584165.1 Bacteroidota bacterium
CCTTGCGATCTTTATAATGGGAAATACCCCATTCTTTATCCTGAAGAATTGAATCAAATACTTTTATCCATGCTTTGTCGTCAATGGTAAGATTCAAGAAACCTTTAACTACGTTGAATTTTTTAATTATCTCGAGTTTATCATGGAGATAATCGCCGATAATGTTGCCACTGTCTACAGGATTTCTTCTGGTAATTTTTAAAAAAGGGAAAATCACAAATGTATGACTACCCTCAAATTCTTTATTTGTTGGTTGTATTTTAATATCATCAGCCAGGATTTCCGTTTTGAATATTTCCTTAAATGCCTGTTGAATTCCCTGTTTTAATACTTCTTCTATATTCATTTGAGGTGATTTCTTTCTATCAATCCTATATCAATGGCCAAATTTCGCAAAAACAATCAACATCCGTTAAAATTCAACAATAAAGATAAACCACACCTTTCAGATCGTGGTCTGAACAGGAGTTATAAAGTGGGCTTTAGCCCTCTCAGGTAATGATTTTGGGCTAAAGCCCTTTTTTGTTTGTTCCTTATTACCATGCCCTGAAGGACATGGTTTTACTAGCTATATCCTTTTGAGGTACTCCCTTCTTAGTATTCAACCTGAATTAAGGATTATTTTGGTTGCCTCAAAAAGATTACTACAGTAATAATCTGCCATAATACCTGAATCTTTTTTTCCTATTAAAATAGTCTGTATGTCTAATTTCCTGGCCGGGATGAGATCTCTTTCTGCATTACCCACCATCCAGGAAAGTGAAGGATCAACATCATATTTAGCTAATCCGCGTTCAAACATAAGCGTATCGGGTTTCCTGGCCAGGGATTCCGAAACAGAAGGATGCCAGCGCGAATAATAAACCTCATCTACTACACTGTTCGTCATTATATTCATGTATTCATGGCATTCATACAACTGATCGATGGAAAATAATCCCCTGGATATTCCGGCCTGGTTTGTTACTACTACCAGATGAAAGCCACTTTGTTTTAGCTTGCCTAAAGCTTCCGTAACTCCGTTGATTACCTCAAAATCATCTTTCATGAAGGTATAATCACCTCGTTCTGTGTTTATCACTCCATCCCTGTCAAGAAACACACATTTATTCTTTCTCATTATCTTACCTTTTCCCATTCTGATCTCAGGAAAATCATTAACTCGTGTATATAGTCATGGCTAAAATTAAATTCAATATCGGCAGTCCTATAAATCTCCGGAATGGTCCTTGTATATCCAAGTTTTAATGCATCAAGGTAAGCCTTTAGACCTTTTTCCGGATTCTCATTATATTTCTTCCAAATTGCAATTGCTCCCAATTGCGCAATCCCATATTCAATGTAGTAAAAGGGGACCTCATATAGATGTAATTGCTTTTGCCATATATTTGATTTATGATTTTCCAGTCCTGTCCAATCAGTTATCCTGTCAGAGAATTCTTCAAAGATTCTTAACCAATTAATTTCCCGGTCTTTTAGCGAATGTCCCGGGTTCTCATATATCCAATGTTGAAACTTATCAATCGTTGCCACCCAGGGTAGTGTTTCAAAGATCTGTTCCAGGTGTTGACGTTTTGCTCGATTCAGTTCATCCATATTAGAAAAATAAACCTGCCAATTATCCATGGAAATTAATTCCATTGACATGGATGCCAATTCTGCAACTTCAGAGGTTGGATTTCTGAAATCAATTAATGTCAAATCTTTTGTTACAAAGGAATGAACCGCATGACCTCCTTCATGGAGAATTGTAACCATATCCCGTAATGTGGATGTAGCATTCATGAAAATAAAAGGGACACCTGTTTCCGCTAATGGAAAATTATAACCACCCGGTGCTTTTCCTTTCCTCGATTCCAGATCGAGATGGCCCATTTCTTTCATGATCTCAAGATATTCCCCTAAAGAGTTATCTATTTCTTCGAAACAATGAATGGTTTTTGCAAGGAGATCGTTGCCCCCATCAAAGGGTTTTAAAGGAGGAAGATTTTGTGCATCAACTGCTTTATCCCAGGGGCGCAGATTCGCTATTCCAAGTTGTGATTTTCTTTCCTGTGCCATTTCGTTCAAAACAGGAGTTAATTCTTTGTTCACAGCATCATGAAATGTAAAGCAATCTTCTGGTGTATAATCAAATCTACCAAGGGCTGTAAACATGTAATCTCTGAAATTATCGAAATCTGCATTTTTAGCTATTTTATTCCGTAATTCAATCAGGTTAGTATAAAGATCATTCAACTTATCCTTATCTTGAAACCTTCTTGCACTGGTTTTCTTATAAATCTTTTCTCGAATATCCCGCTCAGTTGATTGGAGAAAGACACCAGCCTGTTGGAGGGTGAGTTCCTGGTTTTCCCATTCAATGGTCATAGCTCCGGAAATAGAACCGAATTTCTGGGATTCAGATTGAATTTCGGTTTTAATGGGGATATTTTCTTTGCGATAAATACGGATTTCTTTCTCAAGTCCTCTCAGAAGGATGGTATATGCAGGATCGATCAATTCACGAACATATGGGGAATCGAGAACCTTCTTATTTAGTTCATTTGCATAAGGTGCTGTTTCAGGTTCTATCTCCCGTATGAAATACTGATACTGCTCAATATATTCATTATTGGTAGTATCACATGTCATTCGGATATATCGCCATCCTGCATCTTCCGCCACAATGGATTCAAGTTCACTCCGATCCAACAACCAATTCTGAAGAGCTTCTACTGAATCGATATCTCTGCCAACAAGCTCTTCAAAATAAGGTTTTAATGATTCCCAATCAGTTACTTTGAAATTATCTGATAGAAAAGCACGTTTATGTTTTTGCGCTAGTTTCATTTTGCATTTATTACAATAATAATTCTGGGCACAAGAATTTTAAGTAGAAATTACGCTATTTAGCCCGGTGCCTTGCTAGCAAAAATATATTTTATTTGGCCACTCAGACACTAAGGGTTTACAACTCTCAAGGAATTATCCGATTTCAATTTTTACATTATCTGTGAGAGGATGCGAAATACAAGGGAGTATATATCCTTCAGCTATTTCATCATCTGATAATCCATCTGGATCATCCATACTTACTTTCCCTGATATCAGTCTGCCACGACAGGCTGTACACACACCACTCTGACATGAAAACGGCAGGTCTATATCCTCATCCAAACCGCTCTCCAGAATGGTGCTATCAGGTTCAACCATATATTGAAATTCTTCTCCATCATTTTTCACACTCACTTTGCGAGCCACGATTTCTTCCCCCTCCTCAGTGTTATCCTTTTCTTTCTTTGCATTTGATGTAAAAAAACGCTCCATCCTGATTTTGCCTATATCGAACCCGATTTGATCCAATGCTTTCTCTACTGTTTCCATCATGCCTTGTGGACCGCATAGAAAGACCTCAGCATTCACGATTTCCTCATCTGCTAAAATATCCTTTATTGATTCGATCGTCACCCTTCCTTTTCTACCGGTCCAGCTTTCTGATGGTCTGGATAATATGTGTTCTATCCTGATTCTATTCAGAAATTCAGATTTCAACTGGTCAAGTTTTTCCTTGAAAATGATGGATGATTCATCACGATTCTGATATAATAACAAGATTTCAGATTCTTTTTCAGACAGCAATACTGATTTAAGGATTGAAATCAATGGCGTTATGCCACTACCACCAGCGAATAATACAATTTTCCTCTTTTTATAAGGATCAATTTCGATCGTAAATGATCCCATCGGTTCCATAACTTCAATAACATCTCCAACGTGCATGGTTTCCGAAATACTATGTGAGACAGTGCCTCCTTTTATCCTTTTAACCGTGATTGCAGGGAACTCATCATGAAATGGAGATGAACACAATGAGTAAGATCTCCTGATAGTTTCCCCTTCATGAGATAAGATCAGTGTAAGATACTGACCGGGTTTGTAATCGAATTCATTTCCCGGATTTTTAAAAATTATAGTAACGGCTTCAGGGGTTTCTTCCCTGATCTCCTTTACCTTTAATGAATAATATCTTGATCCATTTTCTATATGTGAATTCATTTTCTTATTAAAAGACTTGATACCATTTGTTAAAATAGATTTCAGGGCAGTAGGAATAGTGATTTCAATTCAAATAGTAAAAATAAAGATCATATGGCTGAATTAAACATTCTCGGCAAGCTTTTGTTCTAAATTGGTATTAATAGTTGCGGGTTATTCATAGATTTGCATTTTCCAATAATGCACAAAAATGAACAGCCTTACAGCCGTAACTCCTATTGATGGACGATACGGGAATCAAACCGCACTTTTAGCAGAATATTTTTCAGAATTCGGGTTAATTAAATACCGGGTCAGAGTAGAAATAGAATATCTCATCAACCTGATCAAAATACCACTTCCCCAACTATCTGGTTTTCCGGAAAACAGGATTGTGGAATTGAAAGAAATCTACGTGGATTTTTCAGAGGTGGATGCTTCTTCTGTAAAGGAGATTGAGAAAAGAACCAATCACGATGTTAAGGCTGTTGAATATTTCATCAAGGATAAACTTGAAACACTAGGATTGGAACGATATGGAGAGTTTATCCATTTTGGACTCACATCTCAGGATATTAATAACACGGCTACACCACTTTCCCTAAAAGAGGGATTTCAAGAAGTCATCAGGCCAAAATTACTTGAAGTGGTTGATTTCATTGAAGATCTGGGAGATCAATTTGAAGATATTCCAATGCTTGCAAGAACACATGGTCAACCAGCTTCCCCGACAAGACTTGGGAAAGAAATAAAAGTATTTTCTGAGCGCTTAAGACAGCAGATCAAGCAAATCGATAGTGTCCCATTCTGTGGGAAATTTGGCAGCGCTACTGGTAATTTAAATGCGCAGTATGTTGCGTTTCCTGATATTGACTGGCATCAATTTGCGAAAGATTTTCTGGAAAATGAATTAGGATTGGTAAGGAGTTATCCAACAACGCAGATAGAACATTATGATAATCTGGCTGCCTTTTTCGATGGATTAAGGCGGGTGAATACCATTCTGATTGATATGGCAAGAGATTTATGGCAGTATATATCCATGGAGTATTTCAAGCAGAAGATCAAGAAAGGGGAAGTTGGTTCGTCAACAATGCCACATAAGGTAAATCCAATCGATTTTGAGAATGCGGAAGGGAACCTGGGCGTGGCTAATGCTGTATGTGAGTTTCTCTCAACTAAATTGCCAATATCCAGGTTACAACGGGATCTGACTGATTCGACTGTTTTAAGAAATATAGGTGTTCCAATGGGGCATTCATTAATCGCCTATAATTCATTATTAAAGGGGTTAGGTAAAATCCAACTTAACCAGGCAGCAATAGATAAGGATCTTGAAAACAACTGGGCAGTGGTTGGTGAAGGAATTCAGACTATTCTCAGGACGACAGGTTATCCCAATCCTTATGAGGCTTTACTTGAATTAACCAGGAAAAATGAAAAAATCACTGAAGAAAGCATAAAAGATTTCATTGAGGAATTGAATGTAGATGAAGAAGTAAAGGAACGATTGAGACAGATAACCCCGAGGACATACGTAGGAAAATGATTTTTGATTCTTGATTCTTAATTTTCGATTTATGAATTGAGGTCACTAAAATGGACAGAAAAATGAAGAAGATTAATATTTCATTGCTTAAGGAGATTTGTGAATTGCCGGGAGCGCCAGGATTCGAAAAGTCTATCCGGGATAGAATATTAAAAGAGATAAAAAAATCTGTAGATGAATCATACATAGACAACCTTGGCAATCTGGTTACCATTAAAAAAGGCTCAAGAAATCCACTGGAAAAGAAGGTAATGGTGGCTGCCCATATGGATGAAATCGGATTTATAGTTAGTCATATTGATGAAAATGGTTTTGTACGTTTTAATACACTGGGAGGGTTTGATCCTAAAACCCTGACAGCGCAGCGTGTGATAATACATGGAAAGAAAAGCATCATTGGTGTAATGGGTACCAAACCAATCCATGTCATGAGTCCCGAAGAAAGGACTAAAATGCCTAAAACGACAGATTATTTTATCGATCTGGGCATGAATAAGAAAGAAGCCGAAAAGGTTATCAGTGTTGGGGATCCAATTACCAGGGAACGGGAATTGATTGAAATGGGGAGTTGTGTCAATTGTAAATCAATAGATAACCGGGTATCAGTGTTCATATTGATTGAAACGCTGAAACAGATTAAAAATATTCCATATGATGTGTATGGCGTATTCACAGTTCAGGAAGAAGTAGGTATGCGGGGAGCAAATGTTTCATCCCATCAAATAAATCCTGATTTTGGCATTGCGTTGGATACTACAATTGCATATGACCTGCCGGGGGCACAGCCCCACGAAATGATCACATCACTTGGAGAGGGTACTGCTGTCAAGATAATGGACAGTTCTGCAATCTGTGACTACCGTATGGTGAAATTCCTGAAACAGACTGCCGACAAGTATAAAATTAAATGGCAATCAGAACTCCTGGCCGGGGGAGGAACCGATACAGCCGGCTTACAGCAATGGGGTAAAGATGGTGCAATCTCTGGAGCTATTTCCATTCCTACTCGTCACCTTCATCAAGTTATTGAAATGGCACATAAAAATGATATTTCAGGAAGTATCGATCTTCTTAAATATTCCTTGCAGGATATTGATCAATTCGACTGGAAGCATTAGGGAGAAAATTGCAGTATTTGCAATTTGCAATTCTTAGATCATCTCCAAACAAACTAATCCACCTTACGACTTCCAACTTCGGGCTTTATACTGATTAATGAGGGAAGAAGAAAAAAGGATGATAGATTTACTTCACCATCAATATCTCACTCGACAATGGAGAGTTGATGTTGATGTTTTTTGATACTAATGTTTCTGAAATTAGTATTCAGTTTTCTTCTCGCTTTATGCATATTAACTTTCTTCCTTAGATGAAGAAAGTTACAAAGAAATCAAGGCAAAACGATGGCTCCATCCCACAGGGCAGGGGCAGTCCTCGCTGTTTTGCCGGGCTAACCCACTACATATTAAAGGTCTTACCTCCGCTCGATATCAGAATTAACAATGTAGGCCTGATGGTTTTCAATGATTATCTTCTTTTTTATGCTTCCCATACCGCTGATTCAAGCTTCGTGTCAGGAGCTAGGAGCTAAGAGCTTTCACTTTTTGTCTGCTTTATTGATATTTCGGTCCCGGAAATCCACTCTTTCCATTCCACACTCCGCATTAATACCTTCTACTGAAGACTGACTTTATAATCTTCAACCTTCTGCTTTAATTCCAAGAGTTTTTCTTGGAATGCTTCATCCTCGATCAGGTTTTTTTGCTCCGAGGGATCATTCTTTACATTAAATAACTCCTCAAAAATGGGATCATTGGTATCATGCAAATACTTCATATACTTAAAATCTTTCTCCACAACACCCTCAACCCCCGGGATCATGGGTTTTGTTCCCCAGGTTGCATGGATAAAAGCATGTTCGTAGAAAAATTCATTTCGCCAATCACCGTGTGGAGCAGAAATAACCGGTAACAGGCTCTTACCCTGCATTCGTTCAGGGATTTTAATACCTGCCAGGTTGATGATCGTGGGTGCAATATCAATATTTAAAACCATTTCATCCACAATTTTTCGCCCAGGTGTTTCAAGGGGGTTATAGATGATTAATGGTACACGTATTGATTCCTCATGGCCATACCACTTACCGGCGAGGCCATGTTCTCCAAGGTAAAATCCATTGTCCCCAATGAAGATAAAAACAGTATTCTGATCTACTCCCAGATCCTTCAATTCACTTCTTACACGTCCCAGGACCTGATCAACACCATATATCAATAAATAGTATCCTTTTACCATTTCCTGGTATAATTCCGGTGTGGAAAATCGAACATCCCACCTGTTCCGGGCTTCGTTTTTCAACCTGAATTTCTCCGGAAATTTTTCATAGTAAATATCTCCTCCATTTTCTACTTCAGGGATAAGGATATTGTTATACAGATCCTTGTAAGCAGAATCATAAATAAACTGTCGGGGGTCACCGTCCTGACAATGAGGAGCTTTGAAGCTGATGGATAAACAAAATGGTTTCTCAGAAGGTTCACGAATGAATTCCAGTGCCATCTGGCCCATCAATCGTGTCAAATGTATATCATTGCCTGCACTATCAACAGTTTCATACCTTCCCTGACCACCAAATGCACGCCAGTAATCAAAGCTTTCGTGAGGCATATCTTTTTCTTCTCCTATTCCGAATTTCCCAATGAATCCAATTCTATAACCGGCATTTTTCAATACCATCGGATAGGTCTGTTGCCACTCCTCTTCTCCAAAACTGGTCACAAAATCATTGATCCCATGTCTACGAGCGTATTGACCACTCATTATACTTGCCCGGCTCGTACAACAAATTGAGGTAGTAACATAGGCATTGGAGAATCTTATGCCATCCTTTGACAGGCGATCGATATTCGGAGTCTGGATAATATCATTTCCAGCTTCACCAAAGGCATCATATCGCTGGTCGTCGGTTAGCAGGAATATAAAATTTGACTTTTCGAATTGTTCAGTCTCTTTGCATGAACAGATAGCAATAATCAGAATAATAATAAAAATGCGGTTCATGTCCTTTACATTTAAGCTGAAAAGTTAATCCCGTCAAATTTAGGATTTTCACGATAAAAAGCTATTTAATATCCCTTAGCCCAGGATAAATATTCTGGGCCAGAAAATAAACAATACCTAAACAACAATATTTAATGGATATAATCGATCCCCCCAGTATGTAACAGTTTGGCCGTAAAAATAATGGTGGATCTAAGATTTAGGTATAAATCCATTGGAAGATTATATTCGTTATCAACCTCGGAAATCCCCGTACTGGTACATGCAGTGTTTATATTTCTTTTTCATCCGGTGTTGCCATAAAGGGCCGTTGCGGAAAAATAACACGAATTTTACCCCAAAATTATGTGACCATCTGGCGATGCCACTTGGATTTGATCCCAGACCAGAGCATTCAATGGCATATTCAAAACCGAATTTACGGGTCACTTCCAAATAGCACTGGTTACCATAAAGAGTATTCATTGAATTCTTTTTAATGATGTACCTGTATCTTTTCGTTTCGGATTCCTTCTTTCTGGACACCTTTTCAGCCTTGAGGTCGGTTGCTTTAGTAGGAAAATCCTTTGTGGAAGTAGTCTGCGCAAAAGAAGGATTGATTCCTGAGCCCAGAAAAATTATAATCAGAATTAATATCAGTTTATTCGGTCCCATTCGGGAAGCATGTAGCAGTAGTATGTAATAGTAAAAATACAAATTATATATTTTATCGACTGATTAGTGATTCCTGTCTTCCTGATTGATTTGCTTATTGATATTTATTGTCACGAGGGGGATCCTCCATCGGTCGCCAAAAGCTTGCCGAAGGTGCAACGCGACAGGATGGAGATTTTTGGACTTTTATTTATCAATAAAAGGTATTGAAATGAAAGATCAATATGTGATTTATACAATAAGCTCTGGCAGATTCCTCCTGCCGTCGGGAAGACATGAGAGCCTGCATTTCCAAGCTTTGCTTGGAAATGCAGGCTATTCTTGTCATTTTGAGTGAAGCGAAAAATCTACCGAAGATCTATTAGATTCCTGCTTCCGAAACGCTTATGTCGTTATTTTAATTAAGTAGATCGGATCAATCATTCTGTGATATTTAACCAATATCTTTGGTTTATTAATTGTTTTATCACACAATTTCTAAATCAGGGAAATTCGAAAGGATATTTCCAGCCTCTGATAACTTTTCTTTTTTCACCAATACGTAATCTGTATCAAACGTTGATACAGTAAAAACACTGATATTGGCTTCTGTAAGTGGATTTAATACCTGGGCGAGTATCCCGGTCATATTAATATCAAGTGGCCCAATTATTTTTATCAAACCGTAACCTGATTCCACCTTACCAGCGGTGGGACAGCAACTCTCATCGCAGACGATGGACAGTTCCTCATTTGTTCTGGTTATTGACAGGAAAGACGAATTCCACACTTTATCAGGGATCCTTTCGGATGGATCCAACCGGACTACAACTAGATTGGCATCAATGGTTTGAAGCTGCATATTTGTTATTACAATTCATCATCAGTTAAATACAATACCTCATTCTTTTCAAAATCATATAATGTGAGGTATCTGAGTGTATAATATGAATTCCAAAAATCTCCCAGGGAGGCGATATAACTTGCCTTGGCCTGGTCTTTTTCCTGCAGTGCGATATTCAGATCAGTAATTCCTGTCTTTCCAATCAGGTATCGGTTCTTAGCTATATTATAACGCTTTTGACCCACTATATCCGCTCTTTCAGATATTTTTACCCGTTCCCTTAGCATTTGGAACCGTTTCACCTGTGTAAATATTTCTTCATCAAAATTGATTATGTCCTGGGCTACTGTATATTCCACATATTTTTTGTTTGCTTCTGCGGTTTTTACTCTCGATTTCTGCCTGCCCCAGTCCATGATAGGTACCTGAAAACCAAGACGTACAGTCTGATTATCCAGAGGATCAACATATATATCAGGAAGTTCATCCGCTGTATTTGACAATCCAAATGTAGCAAACAGATCCGCATTTAACCCGGTAGATCCTTTTGCCTGGGCCATATCCCGGTCGGCTTCCAATTCACGCCGGGTAAATCCAATTGCGTCCATCCTGTTTCTCCTGGCTTCGGTAATTGCTGTATTTTCATCCACATCGAATTCTGGAAGTTCAGAAGGCAACTCTAAAATCACATCGTCATATCCAATTAATCCAGCAAATGTTTTCAGACGCAAGGTGGATGTTTCAAGATCAACTTGAGATTGTGCGACATTCTGTCTGGAGTTCATTACCGTCAATTCCAACTGCAGTAACTCATCCTCACCAATCTGTCCCAGGTTATACCGGCCTTCCGCGATCTTAAAAATGGTATCGTTGTTCGCCATATTAATGCTGGAGATCTCCAGGGTGATCTGGGCTGAAAGCAGGTCAAAAAACCGTCTTGCTGCTATAATGGATATCTGCTCCATTTGTTCGACATATTGTCTTTTTGATTCTTCATATCTCAAGGGTTCAATCCTGGAATCCCATTTTAACTCATTATAGGTGAATATCGGTTGCCTTAGCCCGACCACGAGGGGATTCCCCCGGTAATTGTAATATTTATTATTGGGATCGAGATTATCGAATCTATATATTGATGATTGAAGGAAAACTTCAGTACCGGTAAGTCCAATGGATTGGCTGAGGAACAGATTAAGTTGTGAGGTATTCTGCCAAACCTCCAGATAATCATATGTTCCATCCGGTTGCCGCACTTCATCAACAGTCCTGCTGAAATCAGGGAATTGTCCACTCATATAAAGCAATGGCCGGTAATTAGATCGGTAAGTCCGGTATTGCCAGTACCGGTTTTCCTTAAACGTTTCAGCCTGCAACGACATGGGAGACTGGTTCTTGGCAATTTCAACAATCTCAAACAATGAAAAGTAGCCTGTCTCTCCAGATTCAGCTCTTTGACTGATCTGGCTATATGAGTTCAGAAAATTACAAGCACAGAAAATCCCTGATAGTAAAATCGATCTGTTATTCATATCTCAGTGAAGTTATTGGATCCTGGCTGGCTGCTCTTCTGGCTGGGGTGATCCCAAAAATTAAACCAATAGTAGCTGCCACACCAAATGATACTACGATTGAAAAACCGGTTATGATAGTAGGTATTTCTGCGATATTAGATATAATCATTGCCAGTGTAATCCCCATTACGATTCCAATGATGCCGCCACTAACTGAAATCATTACTGCTTCTAACAGGAATTGTTGGACGATGTCTATTTTCTTGGCACCTACTGATAAGCGTAATCCTATTTCCTTAATTCGTTCAAGTACCGATGCAAGCATAATATTCATGATACCGATCCCTCCTACTACCAGAGATATCCCGGCAATTGCTCCTAAAACGATGTTGAATATTTGCTTGGTCTTTTGTTGCTGCTTTAGAAGAAGTTCCGGGATGGTTATTTCGTAATCAACCATTTCATAATGCCGTCGTTTCAGCATTCTTGAAATTACTTCGGCCGTAGGATTCAATTGTTCAGTTTCTGAAACCTGAACAACCAGTCTATCTATCTGATGATAATTGACTGCCTTATCTTCTTCGTCATCTGTGCTAGAAACGGTCGACCGAAACCGCCCACGGCTTGCAGTAACTGCACCTCCAGAAATCATTGTTTTAGTTACCAGATCCCTGTTTTTGTACCTTATTAATACAGTATGTATAGGTGCATAAACATCTATATTATAATCACGTATGCCAAGGTTCTGAATGCTGGCCTGTGATATAACCCGTTCCCTCAAAACGCCAATAACTTCCAACCATTGATTCCCGCATTTAATCGTTTTTCCAATTGGGTTTTCTGTCGGGAAAAATTTTGTTTTAATCGTTTTTCCAATGATGCAAACCGGAGCTCCCTTTATGAGATGAACTTCGGTAAACATTTTGCCTTCCTGAAGTTCAAAATTTGTCAACTCAAAATAGTTTGGTTCTACACCGACAAGTTTGGTCGACCTGCGAATACCACTTTTTATTAAATAGGTATCCAGGATGATCTCCGGACTCATCCTTTCGATATTTGGGATTACCGTTGCTATGGCATTTGCATCTCTTACAGTTAGTCCAGGAGAAAACTTTTTCTGTTCCTGTCCAGTATCCTGTTCATCCAGTTTTTCTTCAACCTGTTCAACGATGGGTTGAATAACGATATTATTCACTCCCACCAGTTTGATCTGTTCGAGAATCTCCTGCTGTGCACCATTCCCGATAGCCAGCATTGCAATAACTGCCCCCACGCCAAAAATAATACCGAGGGCTGTTAAAATTGAACGAAGTTTATTTGCAATCACAGCCTCAATAGCTACGTAGAGATTTGCAAACAAACGTTCAAGCATCAAGGAATTCATCTAATTTGTTGAGCCCCCCTCAGGCTTCTTTTGTAAATTGGCTGATGTTTCATCTCTTTTTTGCTGTTCCCCGGTCTCCTGACCTGATCGACCACCCTCTCTACTTCTCAATTGATCCTGCTCTCCTGGATCTCGTCTCTGGCCGTCAGCTGGGACAGTAATCTGCCTGCCATCCGGTAATGTTATAATCCGTTCTCCTTTCTTTTTTACTTCCGGTTCTTTTTTCTCTTTATTACGTTTTCCATCTAATTCAGCCAGCATGGCAATTGGTTCACCATCATCTCCTGGTACAGATAAGTATAATTTGTCACCTTCTTCCAATCCCAGCAGTATAACAGCCTCATTAGCATTTGTCTCTCCTAATTGAACCTCTTGCTTAATATGATTAATGCCCTTTCTTTTGTAAACGTAGGAAATTGAATCATCCTTACTTTGCAGGCACTCAAGTGGAATATATAATACACTATCAAGCTCTTTGGCTATGATTTTATTACTCGTGGTCATGGCGGGTCGAAGCATATCATCACTCTGATCTATTTCAATAGTAGCCTGGAATACCTTTGCATCCGAGTTTGGTCTCTGTTCACCAACATTTGCAACGTTGGTAACTACACCTGTCAATTTTTTTTCTGGAAATGCATCTAATCCAATTTCCACTTTTTGCCCTGGTTTCACCTTTCGTACATCAACTTCATTAATATAAGTCTTAGATAACATTTTTGTCAGGTCAGGCAGGGTGGCAACTGTCGGATTCCAGACTGAAATCTGTGAGCCTTCTTTTATGGCCTTCCCATCCCAGCCCTTATGATATACGACCATACCAGGCTCCGGAGCAGTGATTGTAAACTGATCAGCTACTGCCATCATATTTGCTAATTGTCTTTTTCTCTTGGTCAAATCAGCGGCCTCTTCATACATCCTGGCTCCATTCTGCTCCAGTTTTATCTGATAGTTATCTTTTGCCTGTTCATAATTTCGGATCGCTTTATCAAGGTTATATTCCTGTTGTTTGATGGTTGCAGGGGGTTCATATTGTGACTGCTCGAGGACAAGTTTCGCTTCCTCTACTGCATATTTAAGGTTCACCAACTCATCCCTGGATTGTCGTAACTGAAGCGTTGTATCTAACTGCATTTGAATATACTCATTCTGTGCCTGTTCAACTTCCAATTCTTTGTCCTGAAATTTGTCATTGAATTCAGAACGGTCAAGATCCGCTATCCAATCACCTTTGCGTACAACGGTACCTTCATCAATTATGTCATCAATTGTAATCTGGTGAATTCTGAAATTCCTTAACCTTGTTGGGCCAGTGATTTTAACTGAGTTCTTAGCCTCTAATTCGCCAGTTGTAGTAATATCAACAATGAATTTACCCTGCTTAACTGGAACTATAATATCCGTAGTCTCTGTCTTACCTGTTTCCTTAAATGCAAAGAATAATATAACAGCTACTACGATGATCCCTCCGATGATTAATGATACTTTTTTCATAATTCACAATTTTGTCTCAAATTTAGCGAAATAGCAGATTTATGAACCCTAAATATACTTAAACTACCAATTTTATTAGACAAACGGTAATGGTCATATTTATTGATTATTGCTACTACTTCTAGTATAACGGCATAACAATTGTTTCTTTTGCAAATACTGCCGTTAAGTTATTACTGAATTCTGTATTTTTTTTGTTGTTAAATGAAATATCTGATTAGTTATATAATTCGAAACGTCCCGAGGAAATATTTGCAGCTTTTTAGCCATATAATCGCCAAAGGACTTTCGGTATTTTATATTGGCAGAAACGTCGAATGCCCGGTATGCGGGAGTAACTACAGAAAATTCCTGCCATATGGACGTAAATCACCCCGATCAAATGCGCTTTGCCCGAATTGTCTATCCCTTGAACGGCACAGGCTGATGTGGCTTTATCTCAAGGAAAAGACAGACTTCCTCACCAAAAAGTTAAAAGTGTTGCATATCGCTCCGGAACTTTGTTTTATCAACCGGTTTGAGGCTATGGGAAACCTGGATTATGTTACAGCTGACCTGGAATCACCTCTTGCTAAAGTAAAAATGGATATCCATGACATCCCATTTGACCAAAATACTTTTAATGTGGTTTTCTGCAACCATGTAATGGAACATGTGAATGATGATATTAAAGCCATGAGTGAAATTTACAGGGTACTCAAACCTTCAGGCTGGGCAATTATTCAGATCCCTTTTATTGGTACAGTGCCTGATACTACATTTGAAGATCCTTCGATCACAAATCCTAAACAACGTGAAAAAGTATATGGACAAAGTGATCATGTACGTCTCTATGGTTGGGACTATCCGGATCGGCTGAGGAAGGCAGGATTTATGGTCAAGGAAGACAACTATGTCAAAGAGCTTTCTGCTGAGATAGTTCAACGACATGCATTACCTCAGAACGAGGTGATATATTTCTGTCATAAATGATTTTTTAATATTCAGGCAACCAACCCCGGAGTTTTAAACCCGGGGCTGTTACACCTAGCTTATGATATTAAGGCAAAAAAACTTATTGCTCATATTTCTTGATCTGAATTGATGCCAGTGCTTTATCCCTGTTAATTTTCTGCTGATCATAGTCTTTCAACACATTCATTTTTAGAGACACATCGATATTTGATGGAATGGAGCAGCCCTTACAACGCGTGAGCTTGACTTTTAGCATAAGCATTTCATTCTCGTCAAGTGACCGGATTGTCCGACCATAATCCACGATGAATTCTTTCAATTCCTGTTCAAATTTGGGATACAATTCTTCAATAATCTTTTTCCTTTCATCTTCAGGAACTTCTTTCTTATCAAGCATCGGTAAAACATACAAATCTCCCTCCTGGTAAGATGAGTATGTTTTCATATTATAAATTACCCCAAAGTTATCAAGCACTTCATATGAGGGTCTTCCTTCTGTGAAAAACGTCCCGGATAATTCGGAGCTGTAAAAACTCCTGATCATATTAGCAAACATCTCAAGGTCAGCTACCTTTTCCTTCGGCTTTGATTCAGTGATTCTAATACGATCATTAAATTCGCTTTTTGAGAGTTTGCCCTGTTTATAAGCTGATATGTCTTTTTTAGTGACTTCAGCCGTCAATCCTTTTGGTACTTCAATGGCCATTTCCGAATCATCTCCTGTCCAGTTAAAATAGAACTCTTCATGCCTTGATTTATGTTTAACCATGATTTTGTCTTCAGGGTTCAATTGTCCAATCAAGTCAGCATAATCGGCAAAGAATGTACGGATTATTTCTTCGGTATCCGGACCTTCGATATCTTCGATATCTTCGATATCCTCAATATCTTCATCATCGAACACATCAATAATTGTCTTCTCTTTCTCCTTTTTTTTGCCTGAAGAACCGATTATAACAGTACCTCTCCTTCCAGCCCTTGGAGGCCTCGGTAGAGCTGAGATATATAATACATCTTCCGGTACATTAATGATCACTCCATA
>JBHOSY010000106.1:0-16396 GCA_042584165.1 Bacteroidota bacterium
GTTGTCAAAGACCAAAGATTTCACATGGTTTTTTACCTGAAGCGACAATTGTAGTCCTATCATCAAGGTTATTTATTGCCGGGAAAAGTACTTCTGATCCTATATTATTCGACAGGTCATAATGCTCTTTTTCATATCCGAATGATCCGGCCATACCACAGCATCCAGAATCTAACTCCATGCAGTTCAACCCATTCACCTTGTGGAGCAGGTCTTTCATGGCTGACGTTCCATACAGTGCCTTCTGGTGACAGTGTCCGTGGATCACAATACTATCATGATCAGATGATAAATTGATGTCGAGGTTTCCATTTTCAAATTCCTGGTAGAGGAACTGGTCGATCATGAATACACCATTCGTCAGGTTGTTTGCCAGCTCTTCATCTTCAATCAGATCGGGGAGGTCATCTGTCAACGCAGATGCACATCCTGGTTCACATACAAGAACAGGTATATTCTCTGTAAAAAAATGATTCAGATTTCGGGCTGTTTTCAGTCCTCCTTCTTTCGCTTCACGTAAAAAACCATGTGAAATCTTTGGTCTTTGACAACAACCTCCATTGGCAAGAACAACATTATAGCCACAGGAGGTCAGAAGATCATATGCTGAGATACCTACCTTTGGTTCGTGGTAGTTTAAATACGTATCAGCAAACAATGCCACGGTCTTACCGGGATTTTCTTTGGCGTTTTTTCTGAACCACTGGTAAAAAGGTTGTCTCGCATATGCCGGTAATAACCTCCTTTTATCAAATCCGGTAAGTCTTTCCAGCGTTATGCGAAAAGCCGGTGTTAGCTGTAATGCATTGATGAATCCCGCAAAAGGACCGCTGAATTTTGCAGCCGTTGAAGAGGAATTCTTGATGAGTTTATCCCTGAGAGTAGTCCCATGTTTACTGTAATACAACTGACTGACCTCGCCTTTAAGTTTAGCCATATCCACATTACTTGGACATTCGGATTTGCAAGCTTTACAGGATAAGCACAGGTCAAGTACTTCACGCAGCCGTTCACTGCCTAAACCGTCATGATTGAGCTGGTCTGACATAGCCAGTCTCAAGGCATTGGCCCGTCCACGGGTCGAATGTTCTTCATCCCTTGTAGCCTTGTAACTGGGGCACATGGTTCCACCCAGGATCTTTCGGCACTCTCCAACGCCAGTACACATATGGACAGCATCGGTAAAACTGTTATCGCTACGGAAATGATAAGTCGTTTCTATGCTCTGATCCTTATAAGAAGGACCATACCGTAAATTTTCAGTAATAGGAGGTGAATCGATGATTTTACCCGGGTTCATTAAATTACCGGGATCAAACAGTGTCTTAATCTCTTTCAGGGCATTGTATATCTGTGATCCAAAAAACTGTTCCATATAGGCGCTTCGAACAAGACCATCCCCATGTTCACCACTCCATGATCCTTCATATTCTTTAACGAGGTTAAAAGTTTCCCTGGAGATTTTTTCAAATCTTTCAATATCAACTGATTGCCTGAGATCCAGTATCGGACGAACATGGATCACACCTACGCTGGCGTGTGCATACATAGCCACGTCTGCACCATTATTATTACATATTTTCAGAACCCGGTCAATATATTCAGGAAGAACACTGGTGGGGACACAAGCATCTTCTATGAAAGGGATAGGCTTTTTATCACCCTTGATGCCAAGCATCAGGCCGAGTCCCTTTTTACGTATGATCCATACGTCATTATAATCCTTGCCTTCCGGGAAAAGAGGCCATGCATAACCAAAATCAAGTTTTTTCAACTTGTCAATCATAGTAGCCGGCCTTTGAAGAACCTCGTTTTTATCTTCACTGTAAAATTCGACAATAAGTATTGCTGCCGGATTTCCTTCAATAAAATGACATCCTCTTTTTGTGGTAAGATTTTCCCGGCTCAGGTCTATAACTGTTTTATCAAGGATCTCTACAGCTGAGGGATTAAATTCCAGGATGGTATCAACTGCTTCAATGGCCTGCAACAATTTACTGAAATGGACAACACATACAGATTTATGCTGAGGCAAGGGCTCCAGATTCAATTTTACCTCCAGTATTGTAGCCAATGTCCCTTCACTGCCAGTAATGAGTTTACTGAGATTCCACTGATCGGTATAAACGAATTCATCTAAATTGTAGCCACCCACACGACGCATCACTTTGGGGTACCGTCGTTCAATTTCTTCCCGGTTATTTTCGATTACTTCTTTAAATCCTTTATATAATTCTCCTTCCCTGTCTGATTGAGATTCCTTTTCAGCATATTGTTCCGGGTTACAAGCTTTCAGGTTGAAAATATTTCCATCGGCCAGCAGTACTTTGGCCTCAACTACATGATCTACTGTCTTACCATATAATATACTTTTGGTACCGGAAGAATTATTACCGATCATTCCGCCGATATTTGCCCTGCTGGAAGTTGCAGGATCCGGAGCGAATTGAAGGCCATGAGGTTTCAGATAGGTGTTAAGTACATCATAAACAATACCTGGCTGAACGATTACCCACTTTTCACTGGCATTGAACTCAAGGATATTATTCATATATTTTGAAAAGTCCATTACCATTGATTGTCCAACAGTTTGTCCGGCCAGGCTTGTTCCACCTCCTCTTGGTAGAATTGAAACATTGAACTCACCGGCTAATTTGACAGCCGCAATTACATCAGCCTCGTCTTTTGGGAGAACAACTGCCTGTGGCCGGATCTGGTAAACGCTGGCATCCGTAGCATAGATACCCAGGCTGTAGTCATCAGAAAGAACATCTCCATTAATTTCGTTTTGTAGTGAATCAATGAATTTATTAATGTCAGTCATGATCAATTATTAAGTATTCTATTCAATGCACCTAATAAGACATTGATGTGATTTTCATTGCTGCTGTTGCCCATTAAACCTACCCTCCAGATCTTTCCGGCAAAATCACCCAGGCCGCCGCCTACTTCAATGTTGTATTTATCCAGCAGAATTTTACGTGTAGTGGCATCATCCAGACCTTCAGGCAGTTTTACGGCATTCAGCATTGGCAACCGATAATCTGGCTGTACCAGGAATTCAAATCCCAGTTGCTCCAGACCCACCCGGAGTAATTCATGATTTCGTTTGTGTCTCTCAAAACGCGCTTCCAATCCTTCTTCAAGCACCAGCCGCAGCGCTTCCCGCATGGCAAACATTGCCGATACCGGGCCGGTATGATGATAAGCACGTTTGGCACCGGACCAATAATTTTTAACCATGGTAAGATCCAGAAACCAACTCTGCACCTTGGTTTTCCTGTTGTCTAAAGCTTCAACAGCTCTTGGACTGAATGAAACTGGAGACAGGCCGGGAGGTGCGCTGAGACATTTCTGGGAACCTGAATAGACGGCATCAATATTCCACTCATCCACTTTTAATTCGGTACCACAATAGGAAGTTACTGAATCAACTAAAAAAAGAGCACCGGCATCATGGGTTAATTTGCTGATTTCTTCCAGGGGTTGAAGTACCCCTGTTGATGTTTCTGCATGCACTATGGCCACCAGTTTAGGATTACACTTTTCAAGAGCATCCTCTACCTGTTGTGGATCAACAGGCTCACCCCAGGGTGCATCAATACGGATCAATTTAGCACCACATCTTTCAACGATATCCGACATACGGTTACCAAAAACACCATTTACACAAATCAGGGCCTCATCACCTGGTTCGAGGAGATTAACCAGGCAGGTTTCCATACCCGCACTGCCGGGAGCAGACACCACAAACGTGAGCTGGTTATTTGTCTGAAATGTCAACTGTACCATTTCCTTGATCTCATCCATGATCTGTAAAAACTCAGGATCCAGATGACCAATCAATGGAGTAGCCATGGCTTTTAATACCCGTGGATGCGTATCACTGGGACCTGGCCCCATCAATATCCTGGTACTTGTATTTAATTCTGTATATTTTGACATAATCTTACTTTTTTATGGCATTAGTGGATCTCCAACTTTAAGGAATGCAACGGCAAAAAGACCCATTAAACCAATAATGAAAACATAATAAATTGTGGGTATAATGGTTTTTCGTAGTGTGTTACCCTCCTGCCCCAGCAGACCGACTGTTGCTGAAGCTGCAACCACATTGTGGATGGCAATCATATTACCGGCAGCTGCCCCAACGGCCTGAAGGCTGACAATCATAGCTCCGGACATGGTTAGTTTATCCGCAACACCAAATTGAAATAAACTGAACATCAGATTACTGACCGTATTGCTCCCTGCAATGAAAGCTCCCAGTGCACCGATAACAGGGGCAAATAAAGGCCATATTGCACCCACATTTCCAGCAACCCACTCAGCCATTGCAATCGGCATACTTGATATGCCTAAATCATTGACACCAGAGTTGATGTAAATACGAACCATCGGTACTGTAAAAACAAGAACAAATCCAGCCCCAATAAGCATTTTACTTGAGTCATTAATAGCGGATTTAATTGAATTAAGATTCATCTGATGTAAAAAACAGGTTATGACCACCACCAGAAGAAGTATACTGCCAGGCAGATAAAGGGGAGTTGTGCTTGCACTGATGCCGGAACCCAATATATCTGACCATCTGATTGCGATGCCCGTTAATACAGACTTAACAGGTAATTGTTCTAACCGACTCAAAACAAGAAACACTGCAACCAGAAAATATGGTATCCATGCTTTTGTGATGGACATACGTTTGGCCGAGGTTATATTTTCAAGATTCATTTCCAGCTTTCCAGTCCATTCGATGGGCCACTCGGAAACCGGAGCGAAATCCCAGCTTTTCTTTGGTATAAGGAATCCCCGTTTAGCTGCAAAGGTTATAATTCCAAGACCTACGAGAGCCCCTAACAGTGAGGGAAATTCAGGACCGAGAAAAATCCCTGTTAACATATAGGGAACAGTGAATGCAAGTCCTCCGAACAGTGCGAATGGAAATATCTCCAGGCCTTCTTTCCAGGATTTGTTTTTCCCGAAAAATCGGGTCATCATAGCACACATAAACAGTGGCATTATTGTTCCGGCGATGGCATGAAGAACTACTGCATTTGTAGTAATAATCTGGATATAATCAGAAAACTCTAATCCCTTTTGGGCAAGAAGGGCATTAATCTCGGGATTTTCCAGCCCCCCCCTGACACCGACCAGAATAGGGGTTCCGACAGCACCAAAAGTAACCGGAGTACTTTGTACCATCATTCCCAGCATCACCGCTGCAACAGCAGGAAATCCAAGTGCAACAACAAGAGGAGCAGTTATAGCTGCAGGTGTTCCGAATCCGGCAGCTCCCTCAATGAAGGCTCCAAATAACCATACGATGATAATAACCTGCACTCTCCGGTCACGGCTGATACTGGAAAAACCCTGGCGAATTACACCAACCGCTCCTGAGAATTTCAGAATATTCAAAAGTAGAATAGCTCCAAAGATGATGTATAAAATATCAAAGGTGATAAACAATCCCTGGATTGTAGAAGCCAGAACATGATTAACAGTAACTCCCCAGAGCAGGATGGCTACGACAGCAGCAATAAAATAAGCCAGCGGCATTACCCGGCTTGCAGGCCACCTGAAACCAGCTAATAATACTGCCACAACTAAAATTGGCAAAATTGCCAGAAAGGCCTGAAGGGATAAACTCATAAGGATAGAATTTTATCTGTTTATCAAGGTTTGGCTTAAAATTACAAATTATTATTAATCAATTCTTTCAAACATCATCAACCTGAAATCCATTACCTGGGATCCGGGAATTTCAATTGCCTTTAATGACAATTTGCCGTATCCTTTCTCCAGGTAAATGGTTCCGAGATTTAGCGGTTTGAAATCCTTTACATAAGATTCACCACGCTCAACACGGTCATGCTCCATACCGGTTAATAGTGGATTATGCGCTTCTGTGATTTTTCCTGTCAACCGATTTGATTTAAATCCTAATGCAAAGGTTGATCCGATATCCTCCTCCGGGCAGGTATAATATACTGTCACATTATATTCCCCTTCTTTCAGGACCTCTACATCCCAACTGATTTCATCCTCCACACTGGTCCAGTTTGTGTAAAATGAACAATTCGGCCATCGATTGGATCTTTTTATATTACCGCTGACTATTCCATCACGTGCAGGGATCTGTGTGAATTTGAAATCCGGATGACCCACTGGAAAACTTCGCGTGTCTTGCTCGGGCAATTCAGATAACACATCCGCTTCCCATTTTTCTTTTGCCTGGATCATTTTTTGAGCAGCCTCAGGATTTTTACCGGAAATATCCACCCGTTGTCCCGGATCCTTGATCATATCGAAAAGATTGTTTTGATGATCGAGCCGGTATTGCTGATCACGGACACTTGTTCTGCCTCTCCAGTGATTATATACGAATCGTTCATCCCAGGTATATTCCTCCTCTAATAATAATGTTTTAATACTTAATCCATCCAATGGTTTTTGCGTCGTACAATCGATGCCTGCCAGTTCAGCCAGGGTGGGTAGAAGATCAATTGCACTGGAAATTTCATGGATGTTTTTTCCTTTGGCAATTACACCAGGCCATTGAATATACATTGGCACCCGTACACCGCCTTCATCAGTGGATCCTTTCCTTCCCTTCATATCTCCATTCCAGCGCCAGCCATTTGGACCGTTGTCTGTAAAGTATATAAATATTGTGTTTTCTTCGAGATCCAGTTCTCTCAGTTTGTTTATTAACCTTCCCACGTTCCAGTCAATGTTTTCACACATAGCCAGGGCAGCTTTCGTATGCTGTTTATTTTCTTTTTCAGGATCACGGTTAAGCATTTCAAGCCCCTTGTCTTCAAATTTTTCCCACCAATTATCCGGAACCTGCATTGGGCTGTGTGGTGTATTGTATGGAAGATAGACAAAGAAAGGGTTGTCTTTATTTTTCTTAATAAACTCAATGGCCTTGTCTGTAAAATCATCAATTATAAAACCGTTTCCGTTAACAAGTTGACCATTATGCTCAAGTATCGGGCTGAAGTAATTACCCCAGTGCCCAGAGCAAAAACCATAATACTCATCAAATCCTCGTGTATTGGGATGATAGGGTGGTTGCATGCCATTATGCCACTTTCCAAAAGCGGCTGTAGCATAACCCGCATTCTTGAATACTTCCGCAATGGTTGTTTCATCAAGATCCAGCCTTTCACCACCTGCAGAAGTGGAATATACTCCGCCCCGCAGATGATATCGTCCCGTAAGTAATTCTGCCCGGGTTGGAGAACATACAGGACAGACATAAAACCGGTCAAAGCTGGCCCCATTTTGAGCAAGTGCATCAATATTGGGTGTGCTCAGGTTGGTGTTGCCATTTATACTCAGATCCCCCCATCCCTGATCATCTGTTAATACGATCACAATATTGGGTTGAGATGATTCGATTTCCTGATCTGATCTTTTCGGATCACAGGACAGGATTATGAAAATAAGAACTGAAAAAATCGAAAAGGATTTGAGGTTTAAAGATTTAATCATTTTTTCTTCAAAATAATGGATCAATATAACAGCAAAAAACGTAGATAAAAACAGGAGCAAGACTTATGGGTTTAAAGTAACCATTAAGATAGGATATACAATTAAACCTTTATGAAAAATTATTATCCATATACAAAGGAGTAGATTTAATAATTAATATAATTTATTTTACATATTCTTGTGAATTCAATAAAAAGTCAAGTTCATGTTATACAATAAAATAAATGGGAATTTAAGTAATATGATATTCTTGAGTCGAATTCGGGAACTGATGATATTCTTTTTCTTATTATGCTCTTTCGATGCAATTCCTCAGGTTGGAGTTCCTGCTGAACCTACAGCACTGGATCATATCGATTTGATTGATTTGATGGAAAAAGTCAATACCAACTGGGTGCTGGATGATAGGAACGAAGCAATTAATGGTTCACCATATCTAAGTGAGGAATTTATAAAGGGCGAAATAGTCCTGATAGATAATTCTGTATTATCTGATGTTCTACTTAGATACAACATTTACAACGATGAATTAGAGTTCCAGGACAAGGGTATAAATTATTTTATCGGTACAAAGCATCTGTTAAAAAAGGTTAAGCTTGGAGACAACACTTTTGTGGTTGATATTTATGATTCTTCAATTGGTGAAAAACAGGGATTTTTCACTTTACTCGCTGATGGGGAAGTAAAATTGTTGTGTAAATATGAAATGGAGTTAACCGACAGGATTCCGGCAAAGCCAATGCGCGATCCGGAACCGAGAAAATTTGTAAGGCAGAAAGATCTATATTTTGTAAAAGTTGGTCTGCAGAGAATTCATGAATTTAGTAGTGTAAAAAAACTGATAGGATATTTTGGAGATCATCAGGATGAACTTAGATCTTTTACAAAAAAGGAGAAAATCTCACCCAATAATCCGGACGAACTTGCAGATCTCATCAATTACTATAATTCCCTGTAGGAATTTGTAACAGGAAGAAAAGCTAATCTGTCAATTTAAGAATTCTAAATATCGTTGTATATTGATTGTCAGATGAATATAAATCTGATAATACAGATAGCTCATTCATGTCATTTTTATCTACGGCTGTCAACCATTCATTTAAATCCGTATCCTTAGGGTCTTTCTCCTGTACACTTTTCATCATTTTACCAGCCTCACCTGTGAGTCCCAGTTTTCTCATTGCCAGCAGTCCGAGTATATGATTGGGGCTATGTTTTTGCAAGGTGGTTTGAGTGTAGGAGGTTACTTTCTTTAAAAAAGCAGTTGATTCGGATTCATTGTTTTGCTGTTGATAACAATAAGCCAACAGATAATGTTGTCTTCTTTCATCAGGATCATAGGGTTTTCCAACACCTATGTTTTCAGGCCACTCCAGTGCATTCATTAAAACATTTATAGATCGATTAAAATCTTTCTTTTCGATTAGCTCGAGAGCCCGATGAATATGCGCATCCTCAAATACCAGTCTGCTTTCGAAAGATCCTTCGAAAGGCAGAATGTTCATATTATTCAGGATTTCTATGCATTTTTCATACTTCCCATTATAGAGTAAAGATTTCGCATAGATGAAACCAATGGTATTATTATCAGGAAATTTTGTAAAGGCCTTTTCTGCATATTCCAGTGCATGATCATATTCCTGATTATTCACAAAATGCCGGACAATCCGGTTAGAAGTTCTCCAAACTTCAGGTGCCAGATCGAAAGCTTCCTTGATATCAGCTAATCGATGTTCAGGATCCATTTCTATCTCTGCTCTCACCAGGTAAAATACCCAATAATCCGGATCCCCCCCACACGATGTCAGAATTTCAGCAGCTTCTATATCACGCCCAATTGCCTGGTAATTTAATGCCAGATAATAATTCAATTTCCATGAATCTTTCAAATTTGTCGCCCATTCCAGCATTTTCAGAGTTTCAATCCGATATGGAAATACAAATTCAGGAGACGATTCCAGGCACTGATCCATATATGATCTGCTTTTCAGTGGATTGATTGTCTGATATAGGTAAGCCAACCATAGTTGGTTTTTGACACATTCCGGTCCGGTTGACAGAACCTGAATAGCCTCATCCGTTAATCCCAATTTATGATAGGTAATTGCAAGTTCAAGATGGATTTCTTCCGGAAACTCATTAGTTATTCCGGATAAGAATTCCTTTTTTGCTGCATCTGTTCCTGAGTTCAGAAATTTCTCAAAACGGGCAAAATGGCTTAAAGGATGAATTTCACGAAGGCTATTAAGCACATTAAGAAATTCAGATTCATTTTCTTCATTTCTGGAGATAATGGCCAGTACCTGATATGCTGAGATATTGTATTTATTGAAATCCAATGCCTTATTTGCATAATATTTTCCCTGCTTGTAGTCTCTGTTTCGTAAAAATATTTCTGCCATCTGGACATATGCAGATGACCTGTATTTCATTGATCTTGCTGCCCACCCAAGGGATTCCAGCGCATCCACAAATTCTCCTTTAGCCCGGTAAGTAATCCCTGCCAGATAATTCGCGTCCGCATGATATGTATTCTGCCTCAATACACGATACAGGTTATTTAAAGCTTCATCATATTCTCCCTTTCTGATATACAATTCACTTAATCCCAATAAAGCATCAACATGGGAAGGATCAATTGTCAGTAAATGCTGGAAAGTGTTAAGCGCCAATTCATATTCCCTGAAATTCAATTCATCAATCCCCGTATTTAATAACTCCTGTGTTCTGGAAACAACCATGTCATTATCTGATTCAAATGGTCTGTCAATAGTCAGGAGATCCGGATTTGAAGAGTAATTCAGTTTTTGATCCCCAAGTAATATTTGATAATCCTTTGAAAGATCAACAGATAGCTCCTTTTTAAAAACCCCCATGGGTTTGATATTAACCCTTCCTTCAAAAACGATCTTACAATCTGAATAAACCATAAGTGGATCATTAATCGTTTCCAAAGCGTTAATTCCAATTGTGATTTTACCCTGGCCCTCTTCAACATTGAGTACAGCTGACGGTGAGACATCCACCATTCCTGAAATTCCCTTGAATGGAAACCATATTTCTTTCCATTGATCGGAGGTATAAGGCTCAAACCCAACTTGACGGATTGGATTCCTGTGATTACCAGGAGAGTACTGATTTAATAGTCGCCCAGCCTGGAACTCGATGTATTGACCATCAGTATCGGTTAGCAGGTCTTCCCAAATACCACCTGATCGGGATAGTGCCCATAACCAGAGTTTTTGTCCGGGCATTTCCTCGTATGGAGCCCAATGACCGAAGCCAAAATTCTTATTGTGAAAATATCCTCCAAAGAAATCATTTAATTCTCCAACTACGTGATAGGATTTTGAAGGTCCAAAGGCATTGTTTTTATATAATGATAACGCTCTTCCTTCCAGATCTATGGGCCATAATCTCGCCTCTCCACTATGTGCAAGATATAAATTACCCGGATAGAAAAATTCCAGATCATTTGTGGCAGCGGCGGAGGCTGTCATCCAGTTATAATAGGATTGATTTAATGGTGTTGGATTTTGCCAGGAAACACGCGTTTCGAAGTAAGCTTTATCTTTTGCTAATCTTATTTCGACCGTCCAGTACGTACGCGATGGAAGATCGAGATTACCTACAATACAACTGACACTACCATCTTCATTTTCACGGGTCATGTAATCCACGGGAGATGCTGTTGATGGATTATGACCAATAATTCCAAAATTGAGTTCAATTCCTCCGGATGTCCAGGGTCCACGCATTGCAATGTTCCTGAATTTCATCACCTCGTTTCTGTAGATAAACTCTTCACCGGTGGACTTCTCAATAGCCCCCCAGACTTTACCACCCACTTCCGGAAGAACAAATACCTGTATATAATCATTTTCCAGGCGAACTACTTTCCAACTCATATCTCTGGCTTCATGGCTGTAGCCTTCAAATTTGTGATACGGAAAAATTTTAGTGTTGCTTATCAGAATCGGTACTGGATCCGGATCGCTGTATGGATAAGTTTTCAGTTTTATTATTTCTTCAGTTATGGATGCAGATTGTGAAAATGCATAATTAAACGGGAGAAGAAGGAAAATGAAAATAGCAAAACCTGAAGAAGAACCAATAGTGCTGGAATACTGTTTGTAAGAGTTCATAATGAATGTGATTATTTCAGAAATCGTGAATATTAAATTAAGTATATTTATGATCATTCAAATATATAGGAATACTTTTTACAGGAAAGGATATTTTACCTGCACATACGCAGGTATTTTTTAAATTGGGAATTAAATAATTGATTATGAGTGAAATCAAGAACATACCTGAAATTAAGACAGGTCTCGTTGCCGTAAGTCGGGATTGTTTTCCAGTTGAATTGTCAAGAAAAAGAAGAATTGTTGTTGCCGGGGAATGCAAAAGAAAAGGAATTCCGGTCACTGAACTGGAAACGATTGTTGAAAATGAGAAGCATGTGTTGGAGGTACTGGATGAAGCTGCGAAAAAGGGAATTAATGCCCTTGTCATATACCTTGGAAATTTTGGTCCTGAAGGTCCGCTTACCATGCTTGCCCAGAAATTTGATGGCCCTGTAATGTTAGTAGCCGCATCTGAGGAAACCGGAGAAAACCTGTTAAGTGACAGGGGTGATGCTTATTGTGGATTATTGAGTGCTTCCTATAATACCGGGTTACGTAATATTCGGCCTTATATTCCCGAATATCCGGTTGGTATGCCAGATGAAATAGCTGATATGATATATGGCTTCATTCCGGTTGCCAGGGTAGTTCTGGGTCTTAAAAAGCTGAAGATCTTTTCATTTGGGCCCCGTCCACATGATTTTCTGGCTTGTAATGCTCCAATCAAACCATTGTTTGATATGGGGATTGAAATAATGGAAAACAGTGAACTGGACCTGTACGAGAAGTATATAGCGTCTGAAGGTGATTCAAGGATCCCGGATGTGATCAAGGATATGGAAACCGAACTGGCTGATGGGAACAAACATCCTGGAGTATTGCCTAAACTGGCACAATATGAAGTGGCCCTTTCAAACTTTATGGAAGAAAACATCGGGGCATCCGAATTCGGGGTATTCGCCAACAAATGCTGGCCAGCCTTTCAAACCTCCTTCGGATTTGTCCCCTGCTTTGTTAACTCAAGATTTGCAGAACGGGGTATTCCCATTGCCTGTGAGGCGGATATTTATGGAGCTTTGAGTGAATACATGCTTACACTGGCTTCAAATCTACCGGCTACATTATTGGATGTTAACAATACGGTTCCTCGAGATATGGTTAAGGGAGCAAAAAACCAGGTTGGTGATTATAAACATACTGATCTTTTCATGGGATTTCATTGTGGCAATACATGCTCTGCCTGTATGGCAACTAAATCGATGGAGCATCAATTGATCATGCACAGGTTGCTTGAACCGGACAGTGAGCCAAATATAACCCGTGGAACCCTGGAAGGCCAGATCCAGCCTGGAGAAACCACTATATTCAGGTTTCAAAGCACTGCTGAAGGAATATTGAAAGCATACGCAGCAGAGGGAGAAATACTGGATGTGGATCCCAAATCATTTGGGTGTATTGCCGTCTTTGCAATAAAAGAAATGGGCAGATTCTACAGGCATGTCTTAATTGAAAAGAAATTCCCACATCATACAGGAGTTGGTTTCAGGCATATTGGGAAAACACTCTTTGCGGCATGCAGGATGTTAGGTGTAGATGATTTTGGATTTAACCAGCCTACAGGGATGTTGTATGCTTCGGAGAATCCGTTTGGGTGATTGTGAATTGCGGATTGCAGGACTGACCATTAAGAAAATGTCCTGTGGGCATTTTTAGGGAAGGGCCAGCTTAAAGGGTAGGTGATTTTTTTTCCTTCACCCTCAATATCACCCGGAGCATAGCGCAGGGGATGTTGAGGTATTAAAGGCAAGATTGTGGAGTGTGAATTGCGGATTGTGGATTTTGAGGGCTGACCGTTAAGGAGGATATCTCTGCGTACTTTGCATGAAATGGCCTTATGAGACAGCCTCTTGGGAAGAGTCAGCATAAAGGGGAGGTAGTTGAAAGTGGATTATGGCTTTGGAAATAAATATCTCCAACCATAGATTTATTTTAAATGGGTATTTTTTCAATATATGACTGGATAGTACTAGGATTGTTTTTTATGATTCTGGTTGGGATTCTCTGGTGGATATTAAGGAAAAAGGAAGAAACAACCACTGATTATTTTCTGGCTGGAAAAGACATAGGTTGGTTTGCCATTGGTGCTTCAATATTTGCTTCAAATATTGGTTCAGAGCATCTTGTAGGTTTGGCTGGGGCAGGTGCATCTTCTGGTGTAATGATGGGGCATTTCGAACTGACCGGTTGGATGATATTGTTATTAGGATGGGTGTTCCTGTCTTTCTATCTTAGAAGCCAGGTATTTACCATGCCTGAATTTCTGGAAAAACGATTTTCGGCTTCAGCCCGCTCGTTTTTATCCCTGATTACCCTGATCAGTTATGTTCTCACCAAAGTATCGGTGACCGTGTATGCAGGTGGTATCGTACTGGAATCTGTACTTGGGATTAATTTCTGGACTGGAGCTATATTAACCGTTGTAATAACAGGGATCTATACAATTTTCGGAGGGATGCGTGCAGTAATGTACACTTCTGTGATACAGACACCCATACTGGTTATTGGATCTTTGATGGTTACCATTATCGGATTAATAAAGCTTGGAGGGTGGGGAAATATGGTTGAGTTGGTCGGGCCTGAAAAACTTGATATGTTCAGGCCAGCTTCGGATCCTGAATTTCCATGGACAGGAATGGTTTTTGGTGTACCTATTGTAGGATTATGGTATTGGTGTACCGACCAGTATATAGTCCAGAGAACATTGTCGGCCAAAAATGAAACCCATGCTAGAAGAGGAACCATATTTGCTTCATATCTAAAAATCCTACCATTGTTTATTTTCATCATTCCCGGTCTGATTGCTCAGGCATTAAAGGAAAAAGGCTTGTTAGATCTCGATTCACCCGACCAGGCTTTCCCTGCGCTGGTAAGTCAATTATTACCGGTAGGATTCAAAGGATTGGTTGTTGGTGGATTATTCGCTGCCTTGATGAGTTCTTTATCGTCCCTGTTTAATTCATGTTCAATATTATTTACTGTTGACTTTTACAAGAAACTGAAACCGGAGTCTTCTGAAAAAAGACTCGTTAATGTAGGACGAATAGCAACAGCTGTGA
Organism: Bacteroidota bacterium; assembly: GCA_042584165.1. GTDB lineage: Bacteria > Bacteroidota > Bacteroidia > Cytophagales > Cyclobacteriaceae > JBHOSY01. The sequence goes on from JBHOSY010000106.1 coordinate 14,744, forward strand.
TAGTTGTGCTGGGGATCTTGTGGATCCCAACAATGCATCTGATTGCTGATGTACTGTATGAATATCTGCAAAAGGTACAAACCCTGATTAGCCCTGCTATTGCATCCGTATTTTTACTGGGTATATTTTCAAAAAGGATAAATCATCATGGTGCAATCTCAGGACTGGTAATAGGATTTACCATTGGTATGTTTCGTCTGGTTCTGGATATCTTTCAGGAGCACCTCGCATCAGATAGTATTTGGATGGCATTTGTGGAGATAAACTGGTTGCATTTCTGTATTTACCTGTTTCTATTTTGTATTGTCTTGATTACCATTGTCAGTTTTTTAACCCCGAAGCCGAAACCTGAAAAGCTTGATGGCCTTTCCTACGGTTGTATATCTGAAGAAGAGAAACAGAAAACTAGATCGTCGTGGAACTATATCGATGTGATTCATACGATCATCATAGTGGCAATCATTATTACTATATTTATTTATTTCAGTTAACTTTTATTATTAGAATTCTCATAAACGAGTAGATTCAAGAATAAATAAACGGAAATGAACCGGAGAAATTTTACAAAAAAGGCATTATTCGGTACGATGCTGATGTCTTATGCCTCTTTAGGATGTAATAAAAGTAATGATATGAAAAAGAATTATGTCAGGCTTGGCGGTCAGGTGTTTGATAAATATAATGACCCGGGTGCATGGATTCAATCATTGAAAAAATACGGGTACAGAGCAGCCTATTGTCCGGTTGGTCCTGATACGCCAGATGATGATATCGAAGCTTACAGAAAAACTGCTGAACAAAATGATATTGTCATTTCGGAGGTTGGTGCCTGGAGCAATCCCATAAGTCCTGATGAAACAATGCGGAAGGAAGCGATTGAGAAATGTACTATAGCACTGGAACTGGCAGAAAAAATACAGGCTAATTGTTGTGTTAACATCAGTGGATCTTTAAACCTTGAACAATGGGCCGGACCTCATAAGGATAATCTGAATGACGACACATTTAACCTGGTTGTTGAAACTACGCGAAAAATCATTGATTCAGTCAATCCAACCAGGACTTTTTTTGCATTGGAGCCCATGCCATGGGCTTTTCCATATTCTCCTGATTCATATCTCCGGTTGGTCAAGGCCATGGATCGTTCAAGGTTTGGTGTACACTTTGATCCGGTAAATATGGTAACAAGTCCTTATGTGCTTTTCAATAATGGTGAGATGATAAAAGAAGCTTTTAAAATACTTGGTCCTCACATCAGGAGTTGTCATGCCAAAGATGTTTACATCAAAGAGGATATTTATATGCCGAATATCAATGAGATCAGACCCGGTCTGGGGACGCTTGATTATGCCACTTTTCTGACTGAATTAAGCAAATTGAAAGATATTCCATTGATGATGGAGCATCTTAATACCCAGGAGGAATATAATATGGCTGCAGATTATATAAGATCGGTAGGGAAGAAGGTAAATATCGATTTATAAATCAGGGTTTCGTTGAAAATTATTTTTCTTAACGAATTGCTCATTTTAGAGTTTATAGGTAGAATATTCAATGACTTCGTATTAACGCGAACCTCATTTTTCGACATATTTGGAGATATTTGAGGTAATTGTATAATTGTCCTATTCAAGCTACCAAATTATCTTCGGG
>JBHOSY010000107.1:0-16320 GCA_042584165.1 Bacteroidota bacterium
CATGTATCCAAATCGTTTTGTGATAAAATCACGTTTCATCCCATTTTTTTCAGCTACACGCTGTGATTTCATATTATCAACATGGATCAGTGAGATAACACTCTCCGAGAGATCATGCTCAAAAATGTAGTCCCTGAAAGCCATAGCAGCTTCAGTAGCGTAACCCTGGTTTCGAAATCTGGGTATGATATGATATCCCACCTCAGTTTCCTTTATGCCTTCAACTTCCTGAATCAGAATTCCACAATGTCCAACCATATCACCAGTTTCTTTTTTAATCAGGGCCATTAATCCATATCCATCTTTTTTATATCTATTAAGTTGCCTCTCTATCCACTTTTTGCTGTCTTCCAGTGTCGGGCCTGCAAATGATATAAATTCAGGACGGTCATCCCCCTGTAAAAACTCAAGCCAGGTTTCCTTATCATTCATGGTAATCTTCCTGGCTGTTAATCGTTTCGTATCAATCATCGTTAAAAGATCAGGCGAATCTATTTAAGGTATTTGAAAACTGGGAAGAGATAATTGTTAGACTATTACCTTGATTACATCTTAATTGCCTATCGTTTCTTTTATTGTACTTTCAAGGTCATCAAATGATTCAGATATAATCATCCCTTCAGGATTTATAACGATATATTTAGGAATATGTCTGACTTTGAAAAAATACTGTGTTTCGCTTCCCCGCCCGGCGAAAACAATAGGCCAGTAATATTCTTTCTGTCTTACATAACGGATCATATCCTTATACTCTTCGTCAAGAGAGATTGACAAAATCTTAACTTTATATTTGTTCATATAGCCAGGAATTTTTTTCATGTCTTTAGTACTTGCAGTGTTCCATGCAGCCCAGAAATTAATAATAACATTTTCCCCTTTATATGATTCGATCCAAACAGTGTCCTCGTTATTATCAGGTAAGCCAAAATTGGAGATTTCCCGTCCTGTAAGTGGCATATTTGCTCTTTCCTTTATTTTCAATGCATATTGTCTGATCTTTGTATAGTGAGAGTTTGCAATGATCGAGTCAATTTGATGATTAAGTGTAGAAGAATCTGTCCAGTTATATCCAAAAGAATTCTCATACACTGATATTACTGCCAGATCTCTAATGGAATCATTCCATATTGTACGAAGTTCAAAATTGATCGCTGCCTCAAAACTTACTTCTCTCTTGTTCATATAAAATTTATCAAAGAGGTATGCTTCATTGAATACCTGTCTGAGACTGTCATACATGGATTGAGCTCTTGAACTGAATGGGATAAGAATAAGTATTCCAAATAGTAATGCGTAAATTGTTTTCATCATTACTTGATTTTTATAATTATTTACAATTTAGATACCTTTTGTTAAACTTAATAAATTTTTTACTGTGGTTTTTTACCTTCTCATTGATCTCTGGTCCAATTAATATAATTGAAATGATTTATTCAAAGCCAGGGTGTGAGGATGAAAATTAATTAAAACCCCTCAATATCCTCTTCGCTTTGCGCAGGGTGATATTGAGGGGTGGGATCAGTTATATTCGAAGAGATATTAAGGGAATATCCTTCGGACTTCCAGCTATGAGTTATCAGCTATCAGCTAATGACTAATTAATGCTTGTGCCCTTTAAAATAAGATTCTTCGAAAGCAGCAACCGTTTTCCTCAGCTGTTCAATATTAGCCAGATCAGTACTCTGTTTTGACTTCATTGAATAAACCTGCAATTTGTGTAACAACTCAAGCTGGGAAAGATATTTCTGGTATTTCTCCTTGTCAGCAGGGTCGGTGAATTTTATTCGCTGATGCAGGAAATACTGGCTGACAATTTCCTGGATCCTGGACGCATGTTCTTCTTTATTCATCACCCACCGGACCAATTGATTATAATTAGGACTTGATTCGGCCGAAAGCTCAATGATCAATTTCATTGATTTTTCGACAGTTGTGATATGTTCTTTGATAAGGGTTATACGAACTGAATCGTCATAAATCCCACATGGAACTTCGCAATGTGCAAATGCAATTTTGTTGATCAATAAGAATCCAAGGATCAAAACTAAAGGCATGAAGGTTTTCTTAAAGGTTTTCATAGTTATAAGATTTAGGTTTTTAAATATTCAGAAACGACTCTATTTATCTCAACGACAATTAATAATTATCATTACAGCCTACGAATGTATGAAAAGTAAATGATTATTTCGTGATTACAATTAGTGAAATCTGGTTCAAGGCAGGACAGAATAGGATAGATTCCTTGTTATCCTTTGAACATGAATTGGTATGGTATTGAGTATAAAAACTCCCTCAATATCATCCTTGTGTTATCCAAAATGATATTGAGGGAGATTAGGAAAAATCAATTACAAAAGTTCCTCAGGCACTGCTGCAACATCAGCAGGTACTTCACCCGTTAAAACTTCGAGAAAAACTGCTACACTCGCAATCTCTTCATCTGTCAAGTCTTTGTTAAGATTGGTTTTTGCAATGATTTTAATTGTCTCTTTTAAACTGGTAATACTTCCATCATGGAAATATGGTCCAGTTTTGGTAATATTCCGAAGGGAGGGTACTTTAAACATGAATAAGTCTGCATCGATCTTAGTCTCCACATATCTTCCTGAATCAATAACTGCACTCTTTGTAAGATCCCAGTAATTACCATATACACCAAATTTCTGGAACATGTTACCCCCCATGATACTCCCGGTATGGCAGGTTACACAGCCTGCATCAATAAAGGTTTTCAATCCTTTTTTCTCATCAAGAGTTAATGCATTTTTTTCTCCCGCTAGGTAGTTATCCCATTTTGAGGGAACTAAAAGTGTTCTTTCAAATGCGCCTATTGCTTTCTCCAGGTTATCATATGTGATCGGATTAGCATCTTCGGGAAAAGCTTCCTTAAACAGTTTCTGATACATTTCCACCTCCGATAATCTCTTTTCAAGGAATTCTTCGGATGGAATATTCATTTCCACTGGATTGGTAATTGGCATACCTGCTTGTTCTTCAACATCTTTAGCTCTTCCATCCCAGAATTGAGTAGTGTGTAAGGCAACATTTAATACAGTTGGTGAATTACGAGTTCCTATTGATCCATCATCGCCATCAGATGTTGGTTCGTTATCCACCCCATATGTTGACAGGTCGTGGCAGGTATTGCAGCTTTGGGTTTGATCCTTGGAAAGTCTGTTGTCGAAGTACAGGATCTTTCCAAGTTTAACTTTGGCATCAGTTGCTGGGTTTTCCGGATTATCAGCGGATGCGGGTAAAACCTGGAACATCCCTCTTGCCATATCCCCAATCTCAGCCTCCAACTCCATATTTTCCTTATATAATTGGGCTTCACTTTTTTCACCTGATTTCTTATCCTTACTGCCACCACAGGCAGCCAATAAAAATGCCAGGATCGTAAATAACAAAAATGTCTTCTTCATGATTTTAAGATTAAGTTAACCAATTCAATAACATTGAAAGTTGTTGATAAAAATCTACATCAAGTTATAAAAACTACCTGAAATTAACATATATGCATTAAATTCTAAAAGGATTATAAGAGATCCTTATCCCTACACAGGTTACAGCATGACAGGGAAAAGAAAAATATGTTCCCTGAAAGATTTTATCATACTTTATTTTTCCTCCATGAATGGATATCGATAATCAGTTGGAGGATCAAAATTTTCCTTGATTGTTCTCGGAGATACCCACCTCAACAAATTAATCATGGATCCTGCCTTATCATTGGTTCCGGAAGCTCTTGCACCACCAAATGGCTGTTGACCAACTACAGCACCAGTGGGTTTATCATTGACATAGAAGTTACCGGCTGCGTTCCTGAGCTTTTTTGTCGCCAGATCTATGGCATACCTGTCTTTGGAAAAAATTGCTCCAGTCAGCGAGTATGGTGAAGTTTGATCAACCAATTCCAATGTCTCTTCAAATTGATCTGCCTCATACACATAAATTGTCATAACAGGTCCGAAGATCTCTTCACACATTGTTACATAATGTGGATCTTTTGAAATAATAACAGTTGGTTCAATAAAGTAACCTATGGATTTATCGTAGTTCCCTCCCGCAATAATTTCTGCTACATCACTGGCTTTAGCATCATCGATGTATTTAACGATACTGTCAAATGAACTTTCATCGATCACTGCATTGAAGAAGTTGGTGAAGTCTTCAGGATCTCCCATTTTCATATCTTCAAGATCTTTTATCAGACTGCTTCTAACCTCCTCCCACATGTTATCCGGAATATACGCTCTTGACGCTGCAGAACATTTCTGCCCCTGATATTCAAAAGCACCCCTGGTTAATGCTGTTGTAACTTCCTGAGGACTGGCAGTATGATGTACCATAATGAAATCCTTCCCACCAGTCTCCCCAACTATTCTTGGATAAGTTTTATATGATGCAATGTTCTCGCCAATGGTTCTCCATATCCTCTGAAATGTACCTGTCCCTCCGGTAAAATGAATACCTGCAAAATCAGGATGAGAAAAGATGATATCCCCGGCAGTAGGTCCATCTACGAGGATCAGGTTAATAACACCTGCTGGAACACCCGCCTCTATAAATACTTCCATTAAAACATGGGCTGAATAAATAGCGGTCCTTGAAGCTTTCCATACTACGGTATTGCCCATAATTGCAGGTGCCGAAGGAAGGTTACCTGCAATTGATGTGAAATTAAAAGGAGTAAGCGCAAAGATAAATCCTTCCAAAGGTCTCTGCTCTACCCTATTCCATGTAAGAGGTAGTGATTCTGGCTGTTGTTCATATATCTGTGTCATGTAGTACACATTGAACCGCAAAAAGTCAATCATCTCACAGGCAGAATCGATTTCAGCCTGAAAAACATTCTTTGACTGTCCTAGCATAGTCGCAGCATTAATTTTTGCGCGGTACGGCCCGGCCAGGAGGTCAGCAGCTTTAAGAAATATAGCTGCCCGTTGTTCCCAGGGCAAAGCTTCCCAGTCTTCCTTTGCTTCCATGGCAGCATTAATCGCCTGTTTAACATGACTGGCATCCCCTTTGTGATAATTAGCCAATAAATGTTTGTGATCATGCGGAGGTGATAATGGTGCTGTATTTCCACTTTTTACATATTCTCCTCCTATTACCATCGGTATATCCCAAACATCAGATTTCAGCTTTATGAGCTCATGTTTTAATTCCTCTCTTTCAGGAGATCCAGGCCTATAAACCTTCACTGGTTCATTCTCTGGAACCGGTACATTAAAAAAACCTTTAGACATTTCTATATGGATTTATGTTATGAACAGATTAATACTTATTTGGAGGTGCAAATTTAACTAAACAGGGTACAAATAATCTCAGTTCAATCCACTTTTTCAATTTACCCGAAAGTATCTACAAAATACCTTTGATTTCCTCCAATGCTGTGATTTCATAAGTCACATCATAATTATGTGTCATACTTTTGGGATTGAAAAAAATCACATCCAGACCGATACTGAGAGCACCCTTTATATCCGTCTCAGGATTATCACCTATCATGATACATTCGTTTTTGGGTGATCCAATCAGATTCAATGTATACTCGAAGAAGTCGGGATTCGGTTTCTTATGGCCTGCTGACTCTGAAGTTATGATGTAATCAAAATAGTCTTTAAGATCACTGCTTATCAACTTCACATCCTGAACATCTTCAAATCCATTTGTCACCACATGCATTCCATACTTCTTATTTTTCAAATACTCAAGAATCTCAAAAGCATACGATACGACATGGGGTTTTGTTGGACAAATCCGCAGGTATACCTCCCCGATTTCAGCAGGTACATATTGCTCTTCCACTCCCAGTCCGGTTAATACAAGTTTGAAACGTTCCTTTCGGAGATACATACGATCTATTTGGTTCCTGTCATATTTGTGCCATAATTGTGTGTTTACTTCCATGAACTTGTCAACAAACATATCATGCGAGAATTTGTTGTGTTTCTCAAATTCATATTTATCATATAGCTCTTTTAGTGTTTCAGCTGAATTTTTATCAAAATCCCACAATGTATGATCCAAATCAAATAATATATGTTTATACTTTCTCATCTATGTTGAATAAATCTGGTTTAAAGGAACTATTGGTTATCCAATAGTATTTTTAGCTTTTAGCTTGAAAGATGCGAGTTCCCCACTATCATATAGATCCTGGTAGCTGATCAGATCCTGTTGCAATACATGGTCTCTGTTAAGATATCCAAGTGCCTGACTAACGAAATCGGATATCTCCTCCTTGATGAAATAGAAACTCCATTGGTCTATTTTTCTCGAACTTACGATACCAGAATTTTTAAGATAAGCTAAATGTCTTGATGTTTTTGCCTGTGTAAAATCAAGTACCCTCTCCAGGTCCGTAATGGAAAGTTGATCATTCCTCAACAGAAGATGAAGGATCCTGATTCTTGGCTCTTCTGACAATGCCTTGAATACTTGAGCACCGGATGAAAGGGGCAGGCTTTTAATTCGCATAGACCGTAACTCTCTTATTCAAAGATAATTTTTTTGGCCCATTTTTCGTCTGTGTCCATACTTTTATTAACAAAGTCTTTATATTTTAGTGGTTTATAACGCATTCATTAATACAATCAAAAAACATATCAGGGTGAGATCTTTTCTGGTCAGATGGTTGCTGTGCTGGATAATTGTACTGTTATTCAGTGTTTTCAACCAAACGGAAGTATTAGCACAGGGGGGGGAATACCGGATTATTCAATTCTCCGGGGTAATCATGCAACCGGACAGTATGTTCGGGTTGCCAGGGGTGCATGTCTACGTCCCGAAAGCTGGAAGAGGTACAACTACCAATCAGTTTGGTTATTTTTCCATGCCTGTGCTCGAAGGTGACAGTATTGTTATCAGTTCGGTTGGATTTGAGAAACAGCACTATATTATTCCTGGAGATCAGGGTGAAACAATCACAGTGGTTATTGCAATGGTGGAGGATATTACTTTCCTGCCTGAGATTGAAGTATTCCCATATCCTACAGAAGAATTATTAAAAGAAGCTATTCTGGCATTACAGATACCTAACCAGGCCGACAGGGATGCCATTGCAAGAAATCTTGATGAACGGGTTATGGCCCAGATGTTCCGCAGTATGCCTATGGATGCCAGTATGAATTACCGGTATTACATGGATCAACAATTCCGATATATTCATGATGGATACGCACCCAGGTATAATCCTTTACTAAATCCATTTGCCTGGGCTGAATTTTATAAAAGCATTAAACGAGGTGATTTAAAAAAGAAATAGTTGCCTGTGTCAACAGGGCTATTATGTTATCAGCAAATAGTTCAAAGCTAATTCTACCTTAACAATTCAATGAATCAAGGGATGTAATTTTTTTGATAAACTGTCGTTTCAATTAAAACTAACATCATCATTGACATTATCAATTTTAAAAATTAATAGGTTAATCCTGACATTTTTCATCCTAGTATTTGCAGGATGTCATTCCAGGGATACCACTGGTCTGAATGGCGAATGGAAGGCTGAATGGTCTATGAAGCCATCAGATTTAACTACCGACATTCTACCTGAGAACCTCAGTATGACAGGTATATTCAGATTCTTCGAAGACAATACTGCCCAGGTTACTGCCAATGGTTATACCGGTTGCCTTTTTTGCAGTGATACTTTAACGAATAAACTCACATGGGAATTAATGGATAGTACCTTGATCATGAAAAACCTGGATTACGATTTTACACTGGAATACACAATCCAGAATCGTCTGGATAAATCTCTTGAACTTGTTCTAATGGAGGATATTACTATCCGGCTGAATAAAAATTAGCCTTCGATCCAATGATAGATAATGTCCGGATCATATATATATCTGATTGCTATTCTACTTAATATTGACTTTATCCAGATTAATCATTTCAATTTGATCTTTGTCCATATCAAGTCCAATTACTGATTCTTTATGAATATTCCCGGCTAGAATCTCCCTGGAAAGTCTATTCAAAATTTCACGTTGCAAGACTCTTTTCAGTGGTCGGGCACCAAATTGCGGATCATACCCCAGACTCGCAAGATGATTAAGAACAGCATCTGAAGCTTCCACCTTGATTCCACTTTCTTCCAGTCTGTTCTGAATGATACGGAACTGAATATCTGCAATTTTCTTCAAATCTTCTTTAGAGAGTGGTTTGAACATTATCAACTCATCTACCCTGTTGAGAAACTCAGGACTCACGGAACTTTTCAGTAACTCGAATACCTGTTTCTTCGTGCTTTCAACAATTTCATCCACGTTATCATCTTTCAACTTTCCGAAACTGTCCTGAATAAGATGGGAACCAATATTAGTGGTCATTATAATAATTGTGTTCTTGAAATTGGCCACTCTTCCTTTATTATCAGTCATTCTGCCATCATCCAGTACCTGGAGGAGTATATTAAATACATCCTGATGAGCCTTCTCAATCTCATCCAGAAGAATAACTGAATAGGGCTTTCTCCGCACAGCTTCAGTAAGCTGTCCACCTTCATCATAACCAACGTAACCGGGAGGTGCTCCAATCAGTCGGCTCACCGCATGCCTTTCCTGGTATTCAGACATATCAATCCGGATCAGGGCATTTTCATCATTGAAAAGTAATTCAGCCAGTGATTTTGCCAGTTCTGTCTTGCCAACACCTGTAGTTCCAAAAAAGATGAATGATCCTATTGGTCGTTTAGGATCCTGTAATCCTGCCCTGCTTCTTCTAACTGCTTCAGATAATGCCACAATCGCCTCCTTCTGACCGGCAACACGTTTGCTGAGTTCATCCTCCAGAAGAAGCAATTTATCTCGTTCGCTTTGTAACATTTTTGATACAGGAATTCCTGTCCACTTAGCAACAACTTCAGCAATGTCTTCACTGTCAACTTCCTCTTTTAAAAGTGAATTGCCAGTCTTAATTTCCTCCATTTTCTGTTTAAGTTCTTCAAGATTTTGCTCGCTTTCAACAATCTTACCATATCGGATTTCCGCTACTTTGCCGAAATCGCCTGCCCTTTCAGCCTGTTCAGCCTCCAGTTTATAGTGATCAATGTTCTCCTTTTCCTGCCGGATCCCTTTAATAATCTCCTTTTCACTTTCCCATTTCGCCCTCAGATCATTTCTTCGTTCAGATAGTTCAGCAATGGTCTTATTAAGAACTGATTCTTTCTCTTTATCCTTTTCCCTGCGGATAGCCTCACGTTCAATTTCCAGTTGCATAGTCTTTCTTTGTAATTCATCCAGTTCTTCAGGAAGTGAGTCGATTTCTATTCTGAGTTTTGAAGCGGCCTCATCCATTAAATCGATGGCCTTGTCAGGCAGATACCTGTCCGATATGTATCTTGTACTTAACTCAACAGCAGCGATAACTGCATCATCCTTAATCCTGACTCCATGATGCACTTCATATTTTTCTTTAATTCCGCGAAGAATAGATACAGCATCCTGAATATTGGGTTCATCAACCATCACTGCCTGAAAACGGCGTTCAAGTGCTTTATCCTTTTCAATATATTTCTGGTATTCTTTTAGGGTAGTTGCACCGATAGCATGTAATTCACCCCGGGATAAAGCCGGTTTTAACAGGTTTGCCGCATCCATTGCACCTTCACCCCCAGCTCCGGCACCAACAAGCGTATGTATTTCATCAATAAACAGAATAACCTGCCCATCTGATTCAGTGACTTCTTTTATAACAGCTTTTAACCTTTCTTCAAATTCCCCTTTATACTTTGCACCGGCAATCAATAATCCCATGTCAAGAGAAATGATTACCTTATCTTTAATATTTTCTGGCACATCACCATCAACTATACGTTGAGCCATCCCTTCCACAATAGCAGTTTTACCTGTGCCCGGTTCTCCCAACAAAATGGGATTGTTTTTAGTCCTCCTCGAAAGAATCTGTAATACCCTTCTGATTTCGTCATCTCTCCCAATTACCGGATCAATTTTACCAGCTTTAGCTAGTTCATTCAGGTTATTGGAATACCTTTCCAGGGATCTGTATTTGCCCTCTGGGTTTTGATCCTTCACATTATCACCACCTCTTAATTCCTCAATAGCTTTTTTCACATCTTTTTCCTCAAATCCAGCATCGCGCAGAAGCTGTGACACACTGTCTTTCCCTGACAGCAATCCCATTAAAATGTGTTCAACAGCTACATATTCATCTTTCAGGGTTTTTGCGCTTTTTTCGGCTTTCTGTAAAACCGTATTAGAATCATTTGATAAATAAGACTGCTGACCTGATACTTTGGGATAACCACTTATTATTTTATCCAGTTGGCTATTTATAATGCTATGATTTACACTAAGTTTATTAAATATAAATGAAAGAACATTCTCATCAGTAGTCAGCAGACCTTTCAATAAATGACCGGGTTCAATCGACTGTTGACCGTTCCCTGTAGCGATATCTGCCGCCTTTTGAATACTTTCCTGTGATTTTATCGTATAGTTATTGAAATTCATCTTCTATTTTGTAAGCTTTAATTTATCTATAACAAAATCATCAAAATTTCGACCAACTGAGAAAATTATCATATTTACGTCATTATGACACAGTTTTTTATCTTTCAACACCTGGTCAAGCCAGAATGGCATAATTTTTCAATACTATGGCTCGTATAAAGATCAATTTACCAAAATCGTTTCCTTTTTCCACCGATATAAAAGTGAGGATTACAGACCTGAATTATGGGGGACATGTAGGCAATGATTCCATCCTTTCAATTATTCACGAAGCAAGAATCCAATATCTGATTAGTATTGGTTTTGAACACGAGGGTAAAGGTCCGGGTGGTATAGGGATTATTATGACAGATGCTGCCATCATATATTCAGGTGAGATTTTTTATGGAGAATCGTTGAATATAAAAATTGCTGCTATCGATATTGAGACGTATTCCTTCGATCTTGTCTATAAGATAACCAACCTCGCTACAGACAAAATAGTAGTTAAGGCAAAAACCAATATTCTTTGCTTCGATTATGGTACCCGAAAAAGAATTGAAATCCCGTTTGAACTAATGAAATTTATAAATCCTAGTATTTAACCTCATAAGCTTTCTGATGTGCCCGATCATAATAGGAAATCAGATTATTCCAGTCAAAATGAACTGAAGAACTCTCAGCCTTATTTCTCCACTCAATTCGCTGTCGTCGGCTTAACCTGGCAAAAGAATATAGTTGATCAGCCAGTTGCTGGGCAGCGCCATAGAAATCTTTATTTTTATTGTTTACTACAAAAATAGCCTTCTTATCCAGGTTGCTTACATTTCTTAATACGTAATCACCAAATCCGGAAAGGTTGCTCGTAACCGCAGGGACTGCACTTGCCAGACATTCAAGTGGTGTATATCCCCACGGTTCATACAAACTTGGGAATACTCCCAGATGGCAACCTCTGACAAATTGATTGTATTCCATACCAAACAATGGATTTGTAGGACTTATAAAATCCGGGTGATAAACGATTTTAACTTTATCATCCTTGTGATTTAGCAAATTAGCGGATCGTAAAAAGCTTAAAACCTGATCCTGACCATCATTTACAAGGTTATGGGTTACAATGGGAGGTAATTCATTTGACTTGAAGGATTGTAGTGTTCTTCTGTACCTCAAACGCCAATAATCATCAACGAAATCATTGAGGTTTGGTAGCCGGTGATCTTCACTCTGTGGTGCATGATAGAAAAGTCTCTGACCTACTTGTTCATTTATGGTAGATATTGTCACCCGAAGTTCTTCCAAAACAGCTCTTGAATGAAGAACCTTTGGATTGATACTATGAAAAGGTTGTCTGGTAACAAAGAACATAACAATGGTTATATCTACACCTTCCTCTTTCAAGCGGTGATTCAACCTGGCTAAGGCTTCAATGCTCAAATCAAATCCTTTGTTTTTATATTCAAACCTCCCTGAAGTAAAGAAATACAGTGTTTTATCCAGATCGAATGAATAACTGGGGAAAAAATGAGACATGATGAACTGGTTAATCCTGTCTTTATTCTCTTTATGCAGGTTCTGGAATTCATGTAGAGCAACAAATCGCTTGATATTCAGGCCGTTCGGAAGTATCTGATCAGGTTTCCGTCCAATTAAATGCTTGCATTCGTTTGCAGTTACGTCACTTACGGTTGAAAAAATATGTGCACCATGAGCCGCTGCCCTTTCAATCCTCACCTGTGTTTCGATATTGAAATTCTTTGCCTCTTCCAACCAGTTGAAAAACGCCAGGTGATCATAAAACTCAGGGTCATTCATCGCCAGATACCTGCCCAGCATTGTAGCATGTGTGGTGAAAATGGTTGATACTGGTATTTTTTCAAATCGTAACTCCGGTATCGGTATCCCGGCCATCCATTCATGGAAATGTCCCACGATCCTTTTTTTCGTTATACCGTCAAGGGCGAGATGTGAAAAGAATACCTTTACCAGATATCCAAACATGATAACTTGATTTAATAGATCATCGTCATCAGGACAACTGATATCATGATGATTCCATATTTCATATTTGATAGATCCCAATCGATCATAAACTGATAATGGATTGAGTAAAACTGCAGTAGGACGTCCGGTAATTAACCATTTCCCATAATGCGCATCGAATCCTTGTTCCCTCATCGTATTTACTACTCTTGCAAAAGGATCCTTAGCATCCATTATTTCTTCAAATTCTGTTTCAACAGACTGGTGAATATATGGCCCTATTACACAGTAATTATTACCCCATCGATTTATAGCTGATGGCGCTTTTGATCGAATCACCGTATATATCCCTCCCACCTGATTACACACTTCCCAGGCTACCTCCACTAAAAGAGACGATGCAATGTTTCTTTTGGAGATCCTCTTGGTAGCCAGCCCTGTTTTTGGCTTTATTGCTTGTCCGGATGTTGCCGCCATTTTACTAATTGTTTAGTTTGATGATTCTCATCCAATGAAAATTACATAAGATTGCTAAAAAGGCAAAACAGACTCTGACTTTTATCATATTTAGTGATGATTTAAGAAATATTTTATGCCTGGAAAAAGCATAGGTGTTTCTTTTATGTATTGACTGTAAGTATCACCATATTCACGTAGCAATCTCCGTTCCTCGAATTGAATACCTATTATAAAATAGAGGATTAGCGTAATTGTAGATAATAGGATACTTATTGTCGGATTAAATAAAAAATATCCAATAATTATTATGATCGAGCTAGCATATAAGGGGTGCCTGCTATACTTTAACAATCCATCTGTTTTTAAAGGAGGTATTATGCCATACTGATCTTTATTATAACCCAATCCAAGGAATGCTCGAAGATTATACAATTTTAGACCTTCTCTAAAAACAATAAATCCTGATGCAGTTAAAATAAGACCTAAAATCATTGAATAATCAGATTTCTCAAATAAGTATTCCGGCGAGATGTGAGAACCTGATATAAAAATCCCTGACAGCAGTAAAAATGAAAATATAACATAAATTAATCTATAATATCTGGATAATACAGGCAGGTTCTTTTTAAAAAGATCTTTGATCCATAATGAGGCAAACATACTGTGAATAATAAAATAAATTATCCAATACAGAACCAATAGAATATACACATTGACCATTTTTAATATTTTTACGGCTTGGATTCTATAAAAATCCCTGAAAACTCAATAAGAATACAGTATGAAACCAACAAAAATAGGCATAATCCGTGAAGGTAAAAATCCACCCGATTCGAGAGTTCCTCTGATCCCGGAACAAGCAAGAGAATTAAAGGAACAACATCCTGCTTTAGATATCAGTTGCCAAACCAGCCTCAACCGATGTTATACTGACGCAGAGTATATAGCCGAAGGAATTAATGTGGTTGATGATATTTCGGATTGCGATATTCTACTGGGTGTTAAGGAAGTATTACTAAATCAACTGATTCCTGATAAGACATATCTGTTTTTTTCCCACACTATTAAAGAACAACCATACAACCAGGATCTTCTCCGATATATCCTGGATAATAATATCAGGTTAATCGATTATGAATGTCTGGTAAAAGATAGTAAACGTGTTATAGCTTTTGGACATTGGGCTGGAATTGTCGGGGCATACAATGGCTTGTTAGGTTATGGTAAAAGGAATGGTCTATTCGATCTTAAGAGAGCTAAAGATTGTCATGATCTGTTAGAACTTAAAATGGAATTATCGAAGATCGATCTCCCTGGTATAAAAATCTTACTTACCGGGAAAGGCCGTGTAGGGATGGGAGCATTGGAAATTCTTGAAACAGCTGGCATCAGGAAGGTTAATCCGAAAGAATTTCTTACGAGGTCATTTAAGGAGCCAGTTTTTACCCAGGTGGATGTTGATGAATATCATCGCCGCATAGATGGGAAATCCTTCGAGATTTCAGATTTTTTTCAGAATCCAGAAGCCTTTGAATCCATTTTTCTCCAATATGCAAAAGAAGTTGATCTGTTAATATCAGCCATTTACTGGGATCCAGGAGCTCCGAAACTTTTTACCCTGGAACAAATGCAAGATCCTGATTTCAAAATAAAACTGATAGCTGATATTACGTGTGATATTAATGGTTCGATACCATCCACACAGAGAGCATGTACAATTGCTGACCCATTTTATGACTTTGATCCATATAATAACTTATTGCATGCCCCGTTCAGTAGCGAGCAATTTGTAACAGTAATGGCAGTTGATAACCTCCCGGATGAATTGCCTCGTGATTCCTCGCATGATTTTGGAAACCAGCTGGTGGAAAATGTTCTGCTCGATATAATCTCAAATAATCCTTCTGAAATGATTGAAAATGCTACAATTACTCAGAATGGATCGCTTACGGAGAAATATCAATATCTCCATAACTATGCCTATAGGAAAAAATAAAGGGTTGTCCCCTCTGAGAACAACCCTTCTATAAAAGATATACTTTTTATCCATTCATCGAAACGAGGAATTCTTCGTTATTCCTGGTTCCTTTCATTCTGTCAAGCAGGAATTCGATCGCTTCATTAGAGTTCATATCTGACATGAACTTTCGCAGGATCCATATCCGTTGGAGTGTTTCCTTATCGAGCAGCAGTTCTTCTCTTCTTGTGCCTGAAGCTGGAACGTCGATGGCTGGATAAACCCGCTTATTCGATAATTTCCGGTCAAGCTGCAATTCCATGTTACCAGTACCCTTGAACTCTTCAAATATAACCTCATCCATCTTAGACCCGGTTTCAATTAGTGCTGTAGCAATAATAGTAAGAGAACCACCATTTTCTACATTCCTGGCAGCGCCAAAAAATCTTTTTGGTTTATGTAATGCGTTGGCATCCACACCTCCTGACAAAATCTTACCTGATGAGGGTACAACTGTATTATGGGCTCTTGCCAGTCGGGTGATGGAATCAAGCAGGATAACAACATCGTGTCCACATTCAACCATCCGTTTGGCTTTTTCATGAACTATGTTGGCAACTTTAACATGCCTCTCTGCCTGTTCATCGAATGTAGATGAAATGACTTCAGCTTTTACGCTACGGGCCATATCCGTTACTTCTTCCGGCCTTTCGTCTATCAATAGAATGATCAAGTATACTTCCGGGTGGTTTTCAGATATCGCATTTGCTATCTGTTGCAGTAAAACAGTTTTACCTGTCTTTGGTTGAGCAACGATCATACCGCGTTGTCCTTTACCGATGGGAGCAAACATATCATGAACTCTCATGGAATAGTTCGTCGCGTCTTTTGCAGATGTAAGGCTGAGCTTTTCATCCGGGAAAAGAGGTGTCAGATACTCAAAAGGCACCCTGTCCCTAATCTCATCCGTAGTTTTACCATTGGCGGATTCAACACGTAATAACGCGAAATACTTTTCTCCTTCTTTAGGAGGTCTGATCTGCCCTCTTACAGTATCACCAGTTTTTAATCCAAATAATTTGATCTGAGATGGTGAAACATATATGTCATCCGGGCTGGCGAGATAATTATAGTCTGATGATCGTAAAAAACCATAGCCATCCTGCATGATTTCGAGAACACCTTCGTTTTCGATTATACCATCAAATTCCTTGATATTCGTTCTTCTTTGTTTTTGTTCACTTCGGTCGCCCCGATCGAAACGTTCAGGTCTTTCTTTATGTCCTTCTTTTTTGGGAACGTGATCAACAACCGGAGGTTCTTCCGGTTTATCACCTGGTGTTTCACTGGAGAATGAGGTAATACTTTCATCAACGTCAAAGGATAATGATTCCAGTAATTCATCGGCAGTTTTTTCAGAATCATCTTTATCTGGGATTTCTCTGACATTTTGCCTCTTCA
>JBHOSY010000108.1:0-16301 GCA_042584165.1 Bacteroidota bacterium
CATTGTAAAATGAGGCTAATTTTTCAGCGAATTACAAAAAGTGTTAGCCAATGGATGAACTAGAAAAAAAAGTAGTATTCACAGAGGCATTTGAAAAGCATAAATTGAAGCCTGCCTTTGCCAGAATAAAAGAGGATCTGAAAGACGGTTTATATGTCAAATTGCAAGATGAAGCGATACTTAGATTCATAAACGGAAAACCAGAATTATTTAAGGTTGAGGATGAGAATACACCCTTGTTTTATGGAGCTAAGAAGATGGATCTTGAATCCTGGTTGAATGATAAAATGAAAAAGTATGCTGAATGGATTCCGGAAAGAAAGCCAAACCGAAAACCACCACCAACAAAAACAGAATTAAAATATCCAGACAATCAACACATACGGGATTTGCATCGATCCCGGGTTGAGTTTGGTATTGATTAATATACGGGACGGGCCCGCGCCCAAGTTACATTGTTTACAATGAGTAAGCGCGGGCTTAATTTAATCCTGTAAGAAACAGATAAATTCAGATACAATGGGTAAATACAGACCGGGAGAATCAGGTAATCCACATGGAAAACCGAAAGGAGTTCTTAACAAGAAATCACGTCAATGGTTAGAATTACATGAGTACATTTTAAATGAAGGAGCCGAAAGATTTATCAAATACTTGGAGGGATGTTCAGATGAAAAATTTGCCAGGCATTATATCAGTATCTTGGAATACTTCGCACCAAAAATGCAAAGAACTTTCAATGAATATAGCGAGCCAATGCAGCCGCTAAATATTGAGATTATTGGCGTTGAACAAAAGCAAAATATCAATTGATAAGATATACTACTCAAAGGCAGATCGTTTAACCAGGGCCCTTATTTCAAGCGAAAATCTATATCTTTGATTCATGGATAATACAGTCAAAGAAGTTTCTATTTCGGTAAGTTGGACTGATTCAATCGGCCAGTATAAAAAAGATTTTACCAGCTTAAAGGCTCTTAATGATTTTCTGATTAAAAACAGGCGTGTATTGGAATTTCTAAGAGAAAGTAAATAGCATAATTTGAGGTGAAAATCATACTACTCCCATAGTGCTTTTAATCTATCTTTAATATCCGGGGATATTATCTTTTCAATAACCTTGGAATATGTTTCTTTCCGGTAATTGTATGGGAAAAAGCCACTGAAATTTATTTCATCATACTCAATATTATAATTATCATCAATTATGTGTTCAAGTGATTTAGATATTTGACCGATTACTAATTGAAGTGCATTATTTATTATATCATTATGCCACCAATCAATGGATAATTCACCCTCTTCATATATGCTGTTCAATGGCTTTATGTCTGATTCTTCATTGTTACCCAAATATTTTAATAAATAAAAAATATTTCCGTTGATTTTCATCTTATGTTGATATAGCTCAACTCCAATGTAAAAGTCAAATTTGGCCCTTTCTTTTGATCTCCAATATCTGAATTTTTCCATCGTTATATTATTTTGATATACCTATTACAATTTAATAAATTAAAATTTCTTACACATGACATAAAACTGAAATTTTCGGCTTTTTCGGGATGTGAAAACAAATAATTTTGAATCATAATCCATAAAGTAACTATAGCTGGTTGACGGCCCTGGTATTATCGCTCGATATGCCGGGGCTTAGTTTTTATAACTTGTCATGGATACGACATGGAACTTTTAATCTATACACCTCCGTTCCTTAAGTATAGCATCACCATAGTAAGTTTGTTGGATTTTACCCCGGTTCATGGCCTCCTTGGTCTGCCGGGGTTTTTTATATCATGATAGGTGAATAATCATATCATAGCCAATATCAACACCCGATATAAGGCTTAAATTATACTTGATAGTTCTTAGTCACTGCACTCTGTTGTGAAATATACATTTGGGCTGTCCGTTTTGTTAAGGTCAACACCAGCAGGTGGGAATGGCAGTTCCCAAACACATACCTTATTGAGTAATGACATATTATCAATACGCAACACTTTTAACAGTTCATTTTCTGAAATATCCAAAAATGATATTGGATTAAGTCCGCAATCTAATGCTTCTAAAACAGTATTTTTAGAAATGTTCAGACTGGTCAAATGATTCCCCTCGCAGGCAAGATCCTTCAATGAAACACAATCTGAAACATCCAATCTGAGAATTTGTTGGTGCTCACAATCTACAATTCTTAAAGAATTACAACCTGAAATGTCCAGACTGGTTAATAGATTGTTGTAACATCGCAGTTCCCTTAGCTTAACACAATTTGATAAATCTAAACTGGTTAAATAGTTATCATAACACTTCAATGATTCAAGATTTATAAATGCTTCTATACCCGTCAGGTCTTTTATTCCTATCCTGAAAGTCCCAGACATTGAATATCCACCTGCTACATATAAACTATCAATTGCTTCAGCTTCTGAATTACTTATTAAACCATCACCATCGGTATCCACCCCTTCTTCAATAAGCGCATCAAAAAAAGCCCGATCTGTGATAGTAAAATAAGGTTCATTTAGATTGGATAGATTTGAACTAATTTCTTCCTTCTCACAATGAGCAAATAATACTATTAGAGAAAGAACAATTGCTGATCTTAAAACTGGTTTCATGACATAAGTGGTTTAACCGTTGATGAACGATGTTACAATTTACGAACAAATACTTTGAGAATTGCAATTAAAATCAGCAGTAACATTTGCAGATATTGCAAATCGGTTTAAGGTCGCTTGATCTTGCCGGGGTTTGGTTTTTCAAACAATGACAGATGAATAATCATGTTTATTCTAAGATAGTTTTCCTACCTTGTTTAACTAACCCAAAATTAAGGCTATGAAAAAGTTATGGTTAATCCTTCCATTAATGATCGCATTCTCATTGTACTTCTTTGCTTGCAATAAAAACGAAGACCAAATAACTCCTAAACCCAAAGGTGCACTTGTGTTGGATCTTGATATTGATTTTACTTTAGACATTGCTCAAGGCAGAACACAAGAAGTAGTTACAGATGATTTCAAAGTCATTATTTATAATTTGTTTGATGAAGAACAATTTTCAATTGAACGCTATGCGGATATAGAAGGTGAAATAGAACTGGATACAGGATTATATTATGTTGTTGCACACTCCAATGATTTAGTGCCAGCTGCATTTGAAAGTCCGTATTATTATGGTGAATCAGGATTTAAAATTTCAGAGAAGGAAGTAAAAGCAGTGGAGGTTACTTGTGCACTCGGGAATTTCATGGTAACCATTGAGTATAGTGATTATGTTAAAGGGAAATTCAACAACTGGGAATCCTTAGTAGGTAATGATTTAGATACTTTAGAGTATGGCAAGGAAGAAACCAGGGCAGGTTATTTTTATGATGCTCCTTTTTCTGTAAAAGCCTTACTATATTACACAAAATCAGATGATTCACCAGATACAATAATTGTGACTGGGATTGTGGATGATCCTAAACCAAAGACACATTACATCATTACTATTGATGCAATTATTAATGGTTCTATTAATCCTATAAATATTGAGGTAGATGAATCCTCAGAAACTGTTAGAATGGTTTTCAGCAATGACAGTAACGTCAATCTGAATGACGGTTTACTTGCTCTGTATCCTTTTAATGGAAATGCAAATGATGAAAGTGGAAATGGGAATCATGGGGTTATCATAGAATCTGTAGAATTTGGAAATGATAGAAAAGGAAAAGAAAATTCAGCTGCTGGTTTTTCTCCAGGTTATATTGAGGTTCCTAATAACACACAGTTAAGTTCTATTAGTCAACTAACAATTGCATCCTGGATATATGTTGAAGCCCCATATTATGATTACGTTCCAATACTATGTAAACTGGATTATTGGACGGGGGAAGAATCTTTTCAATACAGACTTATGTGGAACACAGCTAACAGCTGGTTGTTTTTAGGATTTGCAACCAGTTCAACTGAATGGCAGGACTTGTATGTTACACTAAGCACAACTGATCAGCCATTGCAGGAGTGGTTCCATGTCGCAGGTACTTATGATGGACAAATGTGTCGATATTATATTAATGGAATTGAAATTGGTTCAATAACTTACAGTAGCGCAATTTTCAGTAATGATTTTAATATAAACATTGGAAGAGATCCACACGGAGGAGTTCAATATCTCGCAGGTTATCTTGATGATTTATGTATCTATAATAGGGCTCTAACCCCTGAAGAAATCGCTGTATTAGCTATGTAAATTAGCTCCTTAACTCGGTACTTTGTGTAAACTATGTGTAAACCAGGATTCAAGGAAGTAAAAAAAGGACTTACAATTTCTCATAAGTCCTTGATAATTAATCTTTTAATAAGTCGGGGTGACTGGATTCGAACCAGCGACCCCTTGCACCCCATGCAAGCACGCTACCAGGCTGCGCCACACCCCGAACTGAAATCTGAAACTTTGAAATTCGAAATCGGAAACCAGCAACTAAGAACAAGTAACGAATAACTATTAACTAGTAACCAATAACCAATAACCAATAACCGCCAACAAAATTAGTGAAAATATGACTTAATTTTGACTACAGACCTGTATTATTCACGATGCTGGATAAACCAGTCACCTGAGAATAACTTTTAAATTCATCAACGAATGAATAGATTTGCTTCTTCATTCATGGGCAGGTTTTTTTTAATCATAACAGGTATCCTATTCCTTTCTTCGTCCTATGCGTCGGCCGATGGCAGAAAAGCGCTTAAACAGCTTGAAAGAAAGGAATTTGATAAGGTTATAATTACGCTGCAGAAAGATCTGGAAAAAGATTCAATAAATCCTGAAGCCAGATACATATTCTCCCTGTTGTATATGGATGAATTATTTGGCAGAAAAAACATCGATACAGCCTATCAACACATTTTAGCCAGCAGGGATGATTATAATATTCAGGATGAAAAAGCACGAATAAGACTTGATAAACTGGGAATAAATAAGAAGACCATTAGCCTACAGAAAACCCGGATTGAACATGCCGCATTCAGAAGAAGTCAATACGATAATTCCATTGAATCATTCAAAGATTTCCTACTCAGGTTCTCTGAGTCTGATAAAGTGGAAGAAGCAAAAAACCTGAGGAATGCGCTTGCTTTCCAGAATGCAAAATCAGTAAATACATTTCTATCATATCAGAATTTTATGGAAATGTATCCTGAAGCGCATGAAGTGCAGGAAGCCAGCCAAATGTTTGATAAACTTCTCTATGAAGAAAAAACAGCTGATGGAAGTCTTGAAAGCTATGAAGGGTTTATCCGGTATTTCCCATCTTCTCCATACATTAATAATGCAAAAGAAATGGTCTTTGCAATACAAACCTCAGCCAATAATATACAAAGCTATATTGACTTTCTGCATAGATATCCTGAAACCCAATTAAGGAACCGATCCATTGATTATGTCTACCACATATACAAGGAAAATAACCGGCCGGAGGATTTTCGGTATGAATATGATTTCCTGGAAATCAGCGATTCACTTACCAGAGTAAGTCTGACTGATAAATTCTTTATGATACCCGTTTATGAGAATGGCAGATATGGATTCTGGGATCAACGGGGTGTTTCATTGATTGAACCTGCATATGAAAAGATCAGTAATGATTATTTCTGTGGGGACATAAGTGAAGACTTTCTGATTGTCACCCACAATAACGATCTAAAAATAGTCTCCAAAAGAGGAGCGGTAATATATGATAAGGACTTTTACAATGTGTCAGACCTGGGATTTGGTCTGCTGAGAATCAGTTATAATGGGAAATATGGATTATTGCATAAATCAGGTCATTTAATGCTCCCCATTGAATATGAAGATCTGGATTTCCTGAATGGCAGGTATATCAGATACAAAAAAGACAATCAATATGGACTCCAGACGGTTAGCGGGCGGATGATCCTGGAAGATGTATATGATAATATACGGGAGGAAGGACCATTTATCATTATTGAAAGGGATAGAAAGATAGCCGTTACACAGGGTGATTTGCTTTTACCTGGAGTAACAGGGAAAATCACGGACTTAAAATTTCTCTACGATGATATAGAGCTGGTAGATCAAGGTTCACTGCTATGCTTTATGGATGGAAAGGAAACGGTGATAGGTAAAGATCTTAAAATGCAAATTGAGTTCGTGGAACAGGAGATCTATGAGATACCTGGTGGCTGGCTGGTAAAACGGGACACTTTGTATGAATTATATGATGAGATCTTCTATAATCTTGCAGGGCCGGCACTTGAGAAAGTGGAAACAAAGGGAGATCTGGTTTCAGTGATGAGAGGAGGTAAATATGCGCTTTATGATTTTGAAGGAGCATTCCCGAAAGAATTTCATTTTGATTCAGTGAGTTTACTCAGTGAACAGATTGCTATTGTCAGGAGAAACAATGAGTATAAGGTGATTTTCAGGTATGGCGGCTTACGGGATTTATACGAACCTGAAAAAAGCAGATTGCTGAAACCTTCCGGGAGTGAATTGACAATGGAATATCTGGTGACAGAAAACCAGAAAGGTTCAACCATCGTATACAATAAATTTGGAAAGGAGGTCCTGAGGGGCAAAGCAACAAACATACAGGCCCTGGGAGATGAATATCTTGTTTATACAAAAAACCGAAAGGTTGGGATGTCAGATTCATCGGGAAGGGTTCTTTTAAAAGCAGAATACGATGGAATAGCAAATTATAATAAGGGATATGTCACGACTTTAAAGGATAAAAAATTCGGCTTGTACAACAGGCATATCGGTCTGAAAATATCACCTCAATATGATGTAAGCCCAAGACCATATAATGATCAACTGATCATTGCTGCCAGGGACAGACTTTATGGATTTATTGACCATACTAATACGGATGTGACTCCTTTCGAATTTACAGATATTCAATACTGGAATGATTCAACTGCATTGTGCCGAACAGCGTATGATGCATGGATCCTATATGATATATATGATCAATCTGTTGATATAGACGGAATTACAAATTTTCATACGATAAGTCAATCCCCGAAAGAAAGAATCATTTTATTTACCAGCGAGGAGCAATTTGGAATAGCCAGCAACTTGCGGGGATTGATTATAAATCCATCTTTCAGCGATATTGTTAATATTGGAAATATAAATGATCCAATCTATTTTACAGAGAAATATATACCGGAAGCTGAATTTTTTGTGGTTATATATTACAATAAATCTGGAGAGATTCTAAGGAAACAGGTTTTTACCCAGGCAGAATATGGAAACATCTATTGTGAATGATCCATCTGTTTCTTTGTAAATCCAAGTCCTTCTTCAAATGACCTGGGTTTGTATCCAAGAATACTTTTCGCTTTATCGATGATAAATCCTGTTCTTGGAGGCCGTTTTGCATCCTGCGTAAAATTACCTGCATTTGCCTTACGGATCAGTCCTTCATCCAGCATGAAATATCGAGCTGTCTGAATAGCCATATCATATGGACTTAACAGATCTTTTCCACTGATATGAAAAATACCGGTTTCCTTAAGATCAGCAATAAGTTTACAACCCATAGCAAGATCTTCAGCAAGGGTTGGGGTACGTAGCTGATCCGTTACGACCCTTATTTCTTCACCTTTTTCAAGACTGTTTTTCACCCACAGAACAATATTTGATCGGGTCATATCGGAAAGATAGCCATAAACAAGTACAGTTCGGACGATGGCATAGCGCTCCAGAATTGATTGTACTATGCTCTCTGATTCCAATTTACTCTCACCGTATTTACTAATGGGATTGGTCTCATCAGTTTCACAATATGGCCCGTTTTCACCATCAAATACAAAGTCAGTGGAAAGATGGATTAAAAAAGCCCCAATATCCCTTGCAGCCATTGCCATATTCCTCGTTCCCTCAACATTTACCTTCCAGCAGTTATCGGGATTCAGTTCACAATCATCTACCTGTGTAATAGCAGCTGTATGAATAATGACATCAGGTCTGGAAATTTGGATCAATTCAAGAATATCATCAGGTTTTATAATATCAAGTTGGTGGAAATCGAGTTTATCCACGTTTGTATCAAACCTTGCAGAATTTTGTGATGTAGCAATTATATTATATCCGGAATTGGCTAAAAAAAGCTTGACCAGTTTCTGGCCAAGCAATCCGTTTGCACCTGTAATTAATATTTTCACTTTTTTTCCTTCGGGTAAACGTAACCATATAGTTTCGTGATCTTCTTTTTCTTCATTTCGTCAACTTCCACAGTCATAATCACATCTTCTACAGGTCTGTCAGCTTCTCCCGTTTCTATTTCTGCAATTTTGTCAATAACATCTATGCCACTAATTACAAGGCCAAATACAGTATATCCACCATCCAGGTGTGGTGTTCCCCCGATACTTGTGTATGCTTCCAATTGATGATCAGTCAGCGGAAGATCCAATTCGACTTCATATTCTTTTTCGATGTCATCTTTGCTGTTTATGATCAGTTGTTGATACTTGTCAAATTCTCTGTTTTGCTGCAATTCAATAATTTTTTCCCTTAGCGTCTTGTACTCTTCCTTACCTACAAGAAGTCTGAAATAATGATTGAGCTGGGCAAAATCGATCCTGGCATCCCGAAGCTCCTTTTCCGTATAAACTTTTCCTTTTACTATATAAAACTGGCTCCCACTGGATTCCTTTTCGGGATTCACATTGTCACCAATCCTGGCAGCGGCGAGAGCTCCTTTTTTATGAATCAGATTCGGATTGAATTCAGCTGGTATTTGATAACCCGGACCACTACCCCCCAATCGCTTTTTTGGATCAGCATCCCGGGATTCGGGATCCCCACCCTGAATCATAAAATCTTTTATTATCCTGTGAAATAAAAGTCCATCATAAAATCCTTCTTCCGCCAGCTTAATAAAGTTGTCCTTGTGTTTGGGCGTTTCCTCATAAAGGATAACTACCATATCACCGAATTTAGTTTTGATGGTAACAACGTAGTCCTTTTTATCACCACCTGAAGTTTTATTGCTACACCCATTCAGAAAAAACAAAAATTGAACAGAAGCAACGAATATCAGATACTTAACTTTAATCATAATGGAATTATTTATTCTATAGATTATTAATGCAATTGACTTTTAATTTCAAGAAGAATTTTATCACCACCCGATCCCAGAACAGATTCTGCCAGTTCCTTTCCCAGAATTTCAGCATTTTCTATATTTCCAATCAACTCTTTCTTCACCATGTTTTTCCCATCCAGGCTAATCAATCCACCGGTAATTATAATTTCTTTCTCATGATTATATTCTGCCATACAGAAAGATGGTATACTGCAACCGCCTTCCAGGGTTTTTAAAAATGCTCTTTCCGCAGTCAGCAGGAGCCACGTAGGGATGTGATTTACTGCATTCCCAATTGCGTCTTTCTTAAAATTAGATAATTTTTGATAGGACTCAATCGCTACACTGCCCTGCCCTACCGGAGGGATGAATTGATTAATATCCAGATTTTCCTGTATCATTGAATCATAACCCATGCGGTGCACTCCTGCATAAGCCAGCATCAGGGCATCACATTGCCCTTCTTCCATTTTTCGGATCCTTGTCTGGAGGTTTCCCCTTATCGATACAGTCTCAATTGCCGGGAAATAGTATTTTAAGAATGCAATTCGACGGGTAGAGGAAGTACCGATCAAATGTAGATCAGGACTACCAAGTGATATATTTCTCCCGGGACTGATCAGTACATCATGAACAGCTTCCCTTTCCGTAAATGCTATGATCTCAAATCCCTCAGGTAGTGTAGACGGCATATCTTTGGCACTGTGAACGGCAATGTCAATCGATCCCTCCCTGAGTGCATTCTCCAGTTCCTCTGTAAAAACTCCCTTGCTTCCTATTTTTGCAATGGATACATCGAGGATCTTATCCCCCGTGGTATCAATTTCTGCTATTTCTGTTTTTAGCCCGTGTTGATTTAAAAGACTTTCCACATGATATGCCTGCCATAATGCCAATTTACTACGCCTTGTACCTATCCTGATGACTTCGTTCATATTGTAATTATGTTAAAGACGTGCAAAACTAATCATTCCTGAATATCCGCAGCACCTTTATGGAAAGATCGAGAAAAAGTATCCTGGTATTAGCATTTCTTTCAAGATGATAAGATGATTTATTCAGTTCTTCTGTAATGAGCTCAATTTTTTTTGAATCAAGTACCTTAACGAGATTTTTACAAAACTCCAGTTCGTCTCCGATCAGTCGCGACAGGCTGAATTCCCCACTCAAAGAAATCAGCGATTCCCGCATTATACTTAAACCATAAGAGAATAAGGTTTGTTGTCCGGCCTTATTCAATTCACTAAATCGACTTGACCACTGAACCATATCTGTTACATCGCCTTTATAGCAGGTACGCATCCAATCGCGGAATATTTTATGACTGTCATCTTCAACTTCACGGGCCAATCGCAATGCTTCCTGGATATTTCCATCCACAAGATGCGCAACCTGTGTGGCTTTTTTCTTATCAATAAAATGTTGATTCACCAGCATATCTTTTATTTCGTTATCTGAAAAAGATCGAATGCTGACAATCTGGGTTCTGCTGAGGATGGTACTTAAAAGTTTTGTCTGATCATTGGATACAAGGAGAAACAGTGTTTTATCGGCAGGTTCTTCAAGAATTTTCAATATGGCATTTGCAGCAGAAGGATGCATATATTCAGGTAACCAGATGAGCATGATCTTATACTCTCCTTCAAATGGTTTGAGCGCCAGGTTTCTGATGATCTGCCGGCTTTCCTCGCGGGTGATATTAAGTTGTTTGTTTTCTCCGCCAAGAAAATTATTCCAACCAACTGCGGTGTTATAAGGGTCCTGGATAAGGAAATTCCGCCACTCTTCAAGAAAACTCAGACTTACGAGGTCTTTCCCTTTTTTGTCTTTTGTACTTGTAACTGGAAAAGCAAAGTGCAGATCGGGGTGAATATATTTGGCGTTTTTAATACAGGAGGGACATTCTCCACAGGCATCGTCTTTCAGCCGGTTTGTACAGTTCAGGTATGATGCGAACGCCAGGGCCAGGGCCAGGTTAGCACTTCCCTCATGACCCAGGAATAACAGTGCATGTGAAAGGTGATTGCTGCTAACGGATTGAATTAACTTATCCTTAACGTCCTCAAGCCCGAAAACCTCTTTAAAAAACATATTTGATTTACTTTCTCCCGCCCGGGATTTACGGCTGTATTTATATTCGCAAGATAATAAAAAACCCCATGATTTTTCATGGGGTAGTTACTCCAATAGTTATTCTGGATCCTTTATTTCTTTTTATATCTTCTGTTGAATTTCTCAACCCTACCGGCGGTATCGACAAATATTTTCTTGCCGGTGTAGAAAGGGTGTGATGCTGAGCTAACCTCTATCTTTACGAGCGGATATTCCT
Organism: Bacteroidota bacterium; assembly: GCA_042584165.1. GTDB lineage: Bacteria > Bacteroidota > Bacteroidia > Cytophagales > Cyclobacteriaceae > JBHOSY01. The sequence goes on from JBHOSY010000108.1 coordinate 11,430, forward strand.
TGCCATCCTCCCACTTGATCTTATCCTTTGATATTACAGTTGAGCGGGTCAGGAACTTAAAATCACTCTGCGTATCATGAAATACGACCTCTTTATATTCTGGATGTATCCCTTTTTTCATTTCAAATTCTTTTGGAGGCACAAAGATACCGAAACTTTATATTTTTACAAAGTGTTCCTGTGTTAACAGGTTTATTCTTAATACAAAAGTACGTTAGCCAGGTAAAAAATTACTGCAACTGGTTCCATAATTTGTATATATATCATAATAGGTTTTAAATTCGTTAACATTAGCGTGTAAAAGAGCAGTAGATGTCACGATTTTTATTCTGGATCTTTCTTGTCGTTTTTCACAATACTTATTCGCAATATTCAGCCAGTGAGTATTATGATACTGGCAGATCCAAGATGAATGATGGAGAATATTCTGACGCAGTGGATCTGTTTACAAGGGCAATTGAATCAGATTCTTCCCTGGAATCAGCCAGGATTGTCAGGGGAGAAGCATTCATTCATCTTGGAGATTTTAAAAGGGCTATTAGTGATTATGACCATGTGATCAACAGAATAAAAAGGATTGATGCGTCTTCATCAGGTATTTTTTTACAACGTGGGATTGCCAAAATGGAGGATCGGGATTTTGAAGGGGCTGACCTTGACCTCAATATGGCCATTGAACTTAATCCTTTATATGCAGAAGCCTATTATGCACGTAGTCGTCTTAAATATCTTACGTTGAAAGATAAAAATGAAGCACTTCGTGATATTGATATCTCCATTCGTATCAATCCAGATGAGCCTGATTTTTTTGTCAGAAGGGCAAAATACAAAGCATATATGTCAAGATTTGGATTTGACCAGAGTCCAATGCTGGAGTCTGCCATAAGAGATTTGAGTTTTGCCATTTATATTGATCCGGATGATTATAGCTTATATAAATTACGGAGTCAATATAACAAGGAACTTGGAGATCCACTGGCCGCTGTTGAAGATTATAATAAAATGATTGATTTAAGGCCTGATCTTGACGGCCCATATTCTGAAAGAGGGATCATTAAAATGCAGTATGATGATTATGAGTCTGCTATTAATGATTTTACTAATTCCATTGAACTGAATCCTGAAAGGGAGGATTGCTACAGATATAGGGGACTTTGCCGTCACAATACATTGGACTATCAGGGAGCAATTAAGGACTATTCACAGTCCATTGTCCTGCTTCATAATGAATACTTGATTACAACGGAAAAGATTAAAGTTCAACGCTTGCTGGCGGACACTTATTTAAAAAGAGGAGTTGCATCGATCTCAATGGAGAAAACATTTAATGCTTGTGACGATTTTCGAAGAGCATTTGAGCTTGGATCCAAAAAGGGAAGGAACTATATGAGAAAATTTTGTGGATTATAAATATTCCCTTCAAACGAAAACATATATTTACATCTGATAAAATACGGATCAGGATGCGATTTCTCTATATATTTCTAGCATTAATCCTTCCGGTAAAGGTGTTTTCACAAAGTGCAAATGCTCCACTCAACAGGGATTATTACCACCTGATCGATCGGTATGAAATAATGTCCGGTCAGTTTTCAAATACTTTTCATACTTCTGTAAAACCAATCAGACGAGAGATGATCGGTGAGTTTCTTGATAGTCTGGACATGAAAAACATGAATGCCTCCGGTGTAGATAGATTTAATTTTGAATACCTCGCTATCGATAACTGGTCTTTTACCAGCATGGACTCATCTGATAGCAGAAAGTCTATTCTGAAATATTTTTATCGTAAGAAGAACGATTTTTTTTATGTGATGGAGGAAAATTTCGAATTCCATCTCAATCCTGTATTTCATTTCAGTGGGGGAATGGAAAAAGACCAGGATGTGACCACCTACATTAATACAAGAGGCCTGGAAGCATCCGGAATAATCGCAAACAGGATCGGGTATTACACCTTTGCAGCGACTACACAGGCTGCCTTTCCATCCTATACGCGGGATTGGATTAACCGTTACCTGGTCGTTCCTGGCGAGGGATTCTGGAAGCGTCATAACGTGGACGGTGTTGATTTCTTCACAGCAAGAGGTTATATCTCGTTTAACGTCGTAGATCAGATTAATATCCAGTTTGGTTTTGATAAAGAATTTCGAGGGAATGGTCACAGATCCATGATCCTCTCAGACTTCTCTTCCAATTACACTTTCCTCAAGTTCAATACAAAAGTGTGGAAATTCAACTACTCCAATCTTTTCACGCAGATGTATGCTGATGCTTATGGATCCACAATTTCAGGTTCTACAGGGGGGGCGTATCCAAGGAAATTCATGGCGCATCATCATTTGAGTTTCAATGTGACTAAAAATCTAAATATTGGATTGTTCGAAAATGTCATTATTGGAGACAGCACCGAAAGATTTAATATCGGATATCTAAATCCGATGATTTTTTACCGTGCATTTGAACATCAGGAAGGAAGTGGTGACAATATCATGATAGGTTTAGATTTCAAATGGAACTTCCTACGGCACTTTTCATGGTACGGTTCATTCCTTCTTGATGAATTTCTCCTGTCAGAAGTAAAAGAAGGAAATGGCTGGTGGGCTAATAAATATGGATTGCAAACAGGTATTAAATATATTGACATATTTGGATTGCAAAATCTTGACCTTACAATAGAATACAATGAGTCAAGACCCTACACCTTTGCCCATATCGATATGTACGGAAATTATGCACATTACGGGCAACCATTGGCACATCCTACAGGAGCAAACTTCAGGGAGATACTGACAATCCTCAGATACCAGCCACTAGACAGACTCACATTTGTGGGTAAATTTATTTACTCAAATTATGGAGAGGACGATGAGAATAGCAATTGGGGAAAAAATGTCTTATTGAGCTATGTTTCACGGGAAAAAGAGTATGGAAATTATATAGGTCAGGGATATCCAACAGACCTGGTGTACATAGATTTGATTACAACTTATCAATTAAAACACAATGTTTTTTTTGACCTGGTTTTCCAATACAGGAATGTTAACAGTGAATACGCACCTCACTCCGGAAATTCCGTACATACATCAGCAGGTTTCCGGTGGAATATTCCCAAACGGGATCAGGATTTTTAGTCAGGATATCGCTGCAAATTGCATGGACTAATTTATTTTTTATTAACTTAAGCATTTCATAGTTTGTTCAGTTTAATCAAATGAGAAACCTTACAATTTTACAGAAAGTGAAACTTATTGTGATAGGTTTATTTTTCATCTATCACACAGTCGCGGTCTTCATATCTTTCAAGATTGTTGAATTAGACTTTCAGATTATGAAAAAAATGATAAAATTTATGCCATATATGCGATCAATAACCGTGTTAGGGATGCTTCTATTGATAACATTGGTATTATTATATTATTGGGAAGTGAGAAGATCACGCATGAGAAATCAGGAACTGGAGAAGGATGCACAGTACCTGAAATCACGATTGTATGAGCTTGAATCAGGTTTAAATACTGAAGCAGACAAAGGGGAGAAGCAATAGATTGGTTGTGATATGATAAGATGGAAGACTACAAAAACCTGATAAAGAGTGAATTAGTCGAAGCCAGAGATTTACTTAATAAAATTATAAATACACCAGCTATGATGATGAATATTGAAAAAGCTGCCAGGCTTTTCTCCGATTCAATTAAAAACGGCAACAAAGTCCTCACATGTGGTAACGGTGGTTCCCATTGTGATGCCATGCATTTTGCCGAGGAACTGACTGGCAAATTCCGAAATGAAAGAAAACCAATCGCTGCAATTGCGATTTCTGATCCTACACATATCACCTGTGTGGCAAATGATTTTGGTGTTGACCAGATCTTTTCACGATATGTTGAAGGGGTGGGGAATGCCGGGGATATCCTGCTGGCCATCTCAACCAGTGGAAATTCCGAAAATATCCTGAAAGCTGTTCAGGCTGCCAGGATGAAAAACATGTTTGTGGTTGCGCTTACCGGAAAAAATGGAGGGAATCTGGCACCAATGTCAGATATCGCATTAATTGTACCACACGATGGATATTCCGACAGGATCCAGGAGATACATATTAAAATCATTCACATCTTAATTTATCTTATCGAGAAAATGACAGTATAAAATGGTGGCAAAAACCTACGGAAGCGCCGTTCACGGGGTGAATGCCAGCATTGTAACTGTCGAAGTAAGTATTGTATCCGGGACAAAGTTTTACATTGTTGGTCTACCTGACAGCGCTGTTAAAGAAAGTCAGTCAAGAGTAGAATCTGCGATAAAAAGAAATGGGTATTTCATTTCAAGGCAGAGGACCATTGTTAATCTGGCACCAGCTGATCTGAAAAAAGAAGGTGCAGCCTATGATCTGCCAATGGCATTGTGTGTGCTTCAATCCAGCCGACAGATAGCCACTGAAGATATTTCTGAGTATGTGATCATGGGTGAATTATCACTTGATGGAAAACTCCGACCCATTAAAGGGGCATTACCAATTGCGATTGAAGCCAGGAAGAAGGGTGTAAAAGGATTTATTCTTCCTAAAGAAAATGCATCCGAAGCCGCTATTGTGAATGATCTGAATGTTTATGGTGTCGAAAATCTTGAAGAAGCTGTGCGATATTTCACAGGTGAATTGAAAATCGAACCGTTAAAAGTCGATACTCGTGAATTATTCACTGATAAGGCAGATAAGTACGATTTTGATTTTTCCGATGTTCAGGGACAGGAAAATATTAAACGGGCACTTGAAATAGCTGCAGCTGGCGGACATAATGCTATTATGGTGGGCCCTCCGGGTTCAGGAAAAACTATGTTAGCGAAGCGCCTTCCATCTATATTGCCTCCACT
>JBHOSY010000109.1:0-16236 GCA_042584165.1 Bacteroidota bacterium
TTCTCCATCCTTATCTCAGCCTGTCAACAAGGAACAGAAGTTCCCGATCAAACTCAATCAGATCCTGCAGCATCTAACAACATTCGCCAATACCTTCTTCGTGTAGCGGGGGAGATATCGGATAACGCAGTTACTGATATTCAGTCTCTTGAAGAATGGAATAAGGTCAGACCAGAAAAACATGAACAATTCAAAGAGATGATCAGTCTTGTTGATGTACCGTTAAAAGGAGAAAGACCTCCGTTGAATGTACAAATGGTAGAAACCATACAACAGGATGGATTCAGGATTGAAAAACTCTATTATGAGTCATTACCTGACTTGTATGTTCCTGCTGACCTGTACATACCTGATAACATTACGGAACCTACAGCGGGTATCCTGTATGTTTGCGGACATTCACGTACCCAGAAGGTTCGCTATCAGGGCCATCCCCGGAGGTTTGCCCAACTTGGTTTCGTTTGCCTGATCATTGAAACCATCCAGTGGAATGAAGTAAAAGGTGAACACTGGGGTGCTTATGCGCGGGGCTGGTTCAACTGGTACAGCCGGGGATATAATCCGGGAGGCGTGGAGGCTTGGAACGGGATCCGCGGCCTTGACCTTCTTTGTGAAAGACCTGAAGTAAATCCCGAGAAACTTGGCGTAACAGGATTATCAGGCGGGGGATCACAAAGCTGGTATATAGGTGCTATTGATCCACGAATTAAGGCGGTGTCTCCCGTTTGCGGAGCGAGTACATTGAAGGCCCAGATAACTACCAGAACCATAGACGGGCACTGTGATTGCATGATGCCAATCAATACACATTTATGGGATTTTCATAATTTAGGTGCATTAATTGCCCCCAGACCACTTTTAATTGCCCAGGCTGACAGGGATGGATTGAATCAGATCGAATCAGTACGAAAGATCTATACCGATCTGCAACAGGTTTACACAGTACACGGTGTCCCGGAAAATGTAAGATTAATAGAATCACCTGGAGGTCATTCATACCACCAGATCTCACGGCAGGAGATCTTTTCATTCTTTATAAAACATCTTATGGGAAAAGATGTTCCGCCTGAAGAAACCGGAGATATTGATGAATCTCCTGAAGCCATGCTATCCGTGGCTGATTTAAGCATTTACAAAGGTAGTCCTCCCAAAGATGACCGAACAACCATCATCCAGGATCAGTTTATTAAATTACCTGAGCCACCGTTCATTTCTGATGATCATCAGTTGATAGCTTATCGTGATAAGGTGAAAGACTTCCTGCTCGATAAAACATTTAAAGCTTTTCCAACAGATCCTCCTCCATTTAATCCTGAACTGATATTCCGTGATAAAGAGTTGATACACGGTAGAACAACCATTGCAATCAATACGGAGCAAGACTGGAGACTGAAAGTCAACTTCCGGTGGAATAATGATCCGGATGAGAAGAATCCAATGATGATATTTATGCATAGTCCACGTCATGAAAGAAGGGAATTATCTGAACTTTACTGGGATATGGAATCCAACTGGAATGTCGCTTTCTTTGAGACACGCGGTGTTGGCGAATTCGGATGGTCTGATGAACTTCAATGGCATGTACGACGAGCATCAGCATGGACCGGAAGGACAGTTGCTTCAATGCAGGTATATGACTTACTGCGTTGCATTGAATACTGCAGAACCCTTGACGGAGTAGATCCCGACAAGATTGGCATCTTCGCAACAGAGGAGATGTCTGTGGTGGCAATGTATGCAGCCTTGTTAGATGGCAACTGTCATACTGTAATGCTGAGGAATGCAACTGACACCCAGAATAAAGGTGGACAGACCGATGGACGAGATGAAGCAATTGAAATGCTTAACTGTCTCAGGATTACTGATGTTAACCAGATCCCAGCACTTATATCCCCGGCGAATGTAGTATTTTTAGGGGAGGTTCCTGAGACCTACCAGTGGGCGAAGGAAACTTTGGAACGTGTAGGAAAGGGATCATCATTCAGGGTAATAGATAATATTTCGGAATTCTAGGTTGATGTTTTAGAAAGGTAATTAATTGCGTTGAAAACACGGCTTTTCTGGAATAATGATTTTGTTGTTTTATTCATATGCGTTATAAACGCATTTTACTTGAATCCTCGTTACAAACGAGGATTTTTAAGGTTAATCTCACGTTTTTTTTACAACTACCCCATATATCTTGTCAACTTCAAATATCTTAGTATATTGGAAGGATTTTTTAATCCTCCTTCGCATTCGCTTCGGAGGACGAGAAGGAAATGTTTAAACCTGCCTGCGTGCCGTCGCCATGCGTTGACGCCGTAGTCGGCTTCGACGCAGGAGCAAGGCTTTAGCCGCCGGGGACCGGCAGGCAGGTTTCCCGAGGCTCTGTATTGGAAACTCGGATCCAGGGTTCTACTCTGGGGTTTAATACCATTTATTAGATGAAGGATAAATAGATGAAAAAACTGGGAGAAAAACTATTAGTTGTTTATCCATATATATTTGCGTTTCTGTATTTCATAATACTGATGTTCATTGAAACATCATCATTGTATGCATTTCAAAATAAGTCATTTCTCACAACAAGGGAATACTTTTCACCATTCCTTGAGTACAGTGGCGGACTTTTTGACTACCTGGGATTGTTTTTTTCTGAAATGCTGAAATTTAATTTCCCCGGAGCTTTACTTTATGCACTTATTACCCTTGCTTCCATCCTGCTGTATAAGAATTTATTGATTCGAACCGGTGTAAACAAAAATCTGCTTTTAATATCCGCTTACCCTTTCATTTTTATTTTTTCATTGACTTTCAACCATTTCCATCCTTTATCAATGAATCTGAAAATGCTCTTTACCCTTTCAGTTTTGTATATTATCCTCGGGTTTTCTTCTAAAAGAACTGCATATCAAATCCTTTCGACAATCTTTTTTGTAATTCTCTGGTATTTATGCGGACTGGAATTCTTTATAATAGCATTCGTTTACCTGTTAATCCACACAACTATTAACAAGGTACTGCTTAAAAATACTGCAGCATTTATTATCTCCGCAATTATCATTCTTCTCCTCAATACATATGTATATTATACCCCACTGGTTCAAACACTGAGCCGGGTTAATGAGTATGGCAGTCAGTTGCCAAGAGTTTTATTCTTTGCCTATGTTATGTTCATGCTGGTCCCCATAACTGCCATAATTAAATTGAATATTTCAATCAACGAGATCTTACAGATATTAATTATCATTGTTATAGGGTACTTGATTGGATTAAGGTCTTTTAGCAGGGTAAATCATACCATAAGCAAATTTCTGGATGCCGGTAATAAAAATGAATATAGTAAAATCCTCCACATGAGGAAGCAAACAGAGATCAATACCCGTATTATTTCAGCTTACACCAATCTTGCTTTAATAAATAAGAGAAACCTGCTGGATCAAATGTTCATATACAACCAGGGAGCGGGTAAAGACGGATTATTCCCAAGCCGGGAATTTGACAACTTCAATGCTTATTCAAACATGAAATTGTGTTTTAATTTGGGTTTAAGCAACCAGACAGTACGATGGGCTATGGAAGCCACGACGTATTTTGGCTTCAATGCCGAGATTCTTAAACACCTGATCCTGGCCCACCTGGTAAACGACGAAATCAAAGTGGCTGAAAAGTATAATTTGATGTTGGAAAATACCATTTTCAACAATAAACAAAAGAAAAACATCGGCAAAATATTGGCTGATTATAAAAATGGCACTTTAGATAGATTGATAATTGAGAAAAAGAGATTAAAGCCAAAAGAGGATTTCTTTACCGGTAATCGAAACGACCAGGAAATTTTTTCCTGGGCAAGCAAGGCCAATAATAACCCGAAAGCCTTTGAATGCTATATTGCTGCATGTCTGTTGGAAAACGATTTCGAGGATGTGAAAAAGGTAATACTGAACTTCAGAGCCCTGGGTTATAAAAGATTACCAATTCACGTACAGGAAGCACTCTGCCTGTTTTATGCAGAAGGTCAGGAACCTCCGGATCTTCATGGTTTTCAAATTGATCAAAATATCATGCAGGATTGCGCCTGGTTTTTTCATACAATAAGCAGATACAGCGAAAACTTACAGTTAGCCCATGATGAACTGGTACAAAGAACGGGTAATACTTATTGGTTTTATCTTTATTATATCAGCCCGGTTACCAGAGCAAGAAATGAATAAATGATGGTATTATCGTGAACCTTGAAAGATAGGTTGAGAGCATAAATTGACATTATGAAAAACTTGATTTACCTGTTTGCTGTTCTTCTTTTATTTAGTGGATGCAGCAATAGAAATATTAATAAATACAGCTCTATCAATGAGGAGATAGAGGTATTCCCGGATTATAAGAATATAATCATCCCTGTAAATATTGCACCGTTAAACTTTCTGATAAAATCTGAAGCGGATGAATTTATGGTTCAATATGTTTTTAATGATGAAAAATACATTCCTGAAATTGATAAAAACAAGGTCGTTATGCCCATTAAGAAATGGCGTAAACTTATGAATCGAGCTGTGAATGACAGTATATATGTGAATATTTACAAAAAGGGAACCAGTGGCTGGCAAAAGTTCAATTCATTCTACTGGTATGTATCTGAGGACAGTATTGATAGTTATTTTTCCTACCGGCTAATTGATCCGGGGTATGAACGCTGGAATAAAATGGGGATTTACATGCAGAACATTGAGAATTTTGAACAAAGCACTATTTTCGACAACACCTTATCGGGGGGTGGGTGTATGAACTGCCATGAATATAATAACCGAAATCCGGAAGAGTTTATGTTGCATATCAGGGGCAATCCCGGTGGCACTCTTGTTAAAACAAAAGAAACAATAAAATGGCTGAATACTAAGACGGATTTTACAATGTCAGCAGGTGTTTATCCCTCCTGGCATCCTTCGGGAAAATACATTGCTATGTCTGTTAACCGGATCGTACAGTATTTTCATAATGATCCGAAAATGTCCATTGAAGTAACAGATCATGCTTCTGATCTGATTGTGTTAGATATCGATAAAAATGAAATAACTACTTCTCCTAAGGTATCAACAAAGGACAATGAAACTATGCCGGTCTGGGATCCAAAAGGAGAATACATATATTTTATAAAAACAGCCCAATGGAATGATACGATGGAAATAACTGACATCAGATTTGATTTATTCAGGATTAAATACGATGCGGAAAGTAATACCTGGGGTGATGTGGAAACAGTACTGGAAGTTTCAAAAATCGGGAAAAGCATTACACTACCAAAATTCTCGCCATCCGGGAGGTATATCCTGTATACCATGACGGATTACGGTAATTTTACAATTCACCACAAGGATGCAGATCTTTACATGTTTGACCTGAAAACAAAAGTGTATTATCCGTTGTCTGAAGCAAATAGTGATCATGTTGATTCCTATCATACATGGTCCTCTTCCAGTAAATGGTTCCTTTTCTCCAGCAAACGATTGGATGGGATTTGCAGCAGGCCATATATCAGCCATGTAGATGAAAATGGAAAGGCTTCAAAAGCATTTGTTATACCTCAAAAGGATCCGGAATTTTATCTGAAGACCACGCAATCCTTCAACAGGCCTGAGTTAATGACCGGACCAGTTCGGATCCCTGCCTATAAGATCCGTCAATTGATCTACTCAGAACCAGAATTGGTTTCCATGGATCCTTCAGTTGAATTGGATGCTCTATCCGGAGCTACGAAATTTAGTGAGGAATATCGCAATAAGGATGCGGAACCATATATGAGGAGTGGTAATTAGGTAAGCTCTACCTTTTCATACTGAGCTGCACGCCTGCCTGCAGGTAGTCAGGAAGAATCTGTTAGAGAGTTTGGTGTAATGATTAAGCTTGGGTAGATCCCTCCTCGCGTCGGGATGACAAAACGTATTACATGGGCCAGGCTTTCGCCTGGCCCATGTAACCTCACCTGTCATTCTGAGCCGTGCGCCCGTTTGCAGGTAGGCAGGAAGAATCTGTTAGAGAGTTTGGTGTAATGATTAAGCTTGGGTAGATCCCTCCTACCATCGGTCGCCTAAGGCTTGCCGAGTGCCTTCGCCAAAGGCTTTGGCCTCCGGTGAATGGCGAGGCGTCGAGATGACAAAACGATACAAGGGGCAAGCGCAAGCGCTTGCCCCTTGTAACCACGCTTGTCATTCAGAGCGGAGCGAAGAATCTATCAGAGGGTTTGGGGTAATGAATAAGCTTTGCTGGATCTCTCCCGCATAAAGAGATGACAAAGGATTTACAAAATGAGGTATCGATACATAAAAAAAAGGGGTAGAATTCTACCCCTTTATATTCTATGCTCTTAACGCTAATAAATAGCTCTTATGGCATTGTTTGATTGCCTGGGCCATCATAACCCATATCCCACCACATTCTGGTCATCTCATCGTTTGGCAGCGTAGCACCAGCTTTGTAATTCACCTCATTAAGAGATGCATCTGCTGATGAATACACAAACTTCCTGAAGATTCTACCTCCTGAATGGTTATTCGGATAATTCGTTGGAGTTAATGTAGGCCTACCTGTCCTTCTCCATGTAGCATATGATTCGTAGTGATTAGGTGCCATCATGGTAGCCAGCCAGTGTTGCCATGCTATCATTTCCAGACCTGCCTCACCTGCCTGAAGCGGATGAGCAGTCAGGTACGCCGTGATATCCGCAGGGTCGATAGTAAGAGATGCGTCATACATTACCCACCTGTTCATATCGGCTGTTACACCGTCAGCATAATGTTCCGCTGCAGATTTCGGTGTGGAAGCAATACCCCTTTGCGCAATTTCTGCTAATAAGAAGCATACTTCCGCATATCCCATATGGAGGTATGGGTCATCGTCCTGTATCAACAATGGATTCAAACCAGAAAAGAATTCATCTTGCACAATATCAGATACGCCATCCCATTTAGCAGCGCACTCAGCATCAACATTTGCACACCACCATTCGATACCTTTACCAGGTCCAACGGCTGGATCATCATCTCCACCGTCCCAACCATTGGGTAATCCAATCTGGTTGGCAGGATCTTTATCACAATTTGCAGTACCTGCAATGCAGTCATCGTAAGGTCCAACACCGCCGCTGATGATCATTAACCTCGGATCATTATTGTTTTTCAGGAATTTGATCATCGTGTCACTTAACCTGTTAGATGTCTGGAAAGAACCGTCAGTCGGGTCCATCGCCCGGGAATACCCGTTCTGATTCAACCATTCACTAGCTCCTGTGGCCGTTTGCGTTATACAATTGTCAGCACTACTGGCCATCAAACCGCCTGCAATCGCTTTGTTAATATACTTCACGGATGTGACCGGATCCACTTCCTGAATCCTCATGGCTTCCCGTAACATTAAAGAATATGCAAGTTTCCGCCATTTACCAAGGTTTCCACCATACCACAAATCTGAAGTACCAAGCTTGTCCGGTCCGGGAGAGGCCAGCTTAGTTGCGGCATCATCCAGTTCCCAGAGCAAACCGCCCCTTAATTCACCATCATTAATGCCTTCGCGTGTATATATATCCTGCTGACTGTCATACTCGGGAAAGAAGAATGCTTCACCTTCAATACCGCGGTTGGCACCGAAATATGGTACATTCCCGTAGTAATCCGTCATATAAAGCATGTTCATGTTATACACGATGCGGCAAGCATTATGCGTATTGGACCAATCCGGTTCATATCCATCGGTCGTGGTTTGCCGCATACCTTCTGCTGCAAATTTTAAAGCAGCTATATAAACATAATCCCAATAGGATGTCTGGTGGTCCAGGATCCCACGGAGATATCCGGATCCCGCACTATAGGTTCCATTATAGCCACCATAATGCTGGATCAGCAATGAAGAAAAGATAAGACCGGTTCTCCAGTTTACATACCTGTTTTCCATTGTCTTAAGCTGTGAATGAGACAGAAAATACCTCCAGTCCATTTCACTGGTGACCGAATTGGGATTTACGTTCAGATCCACGAGTTCATCTGTGTCACAGGCTACTATCGGCACTAACCCTATGGCTATGATTATTAAAATTTTCTTAAAAAGTTTCATATTTAGTCAATTTTATCATTTAAAATCTTACCCTGAGGTTAAATCCATAACTTCTCGTCTGAGGCATGGCGAAATAATCCAAACCCTGATAGTTATTGCTATTGTACATCATCTCGGGATCGATGTTATCCAGATGTTTGGAAATCACCCAGAGATTCCTTCCGACAAAAGAAAGGTTCAAATACGAGAACGGTGTCTTGTCCAGGATCGAAGCCGGGAAATTATACCCTAAGGTTACCTGCCGGAATTTCCAGAACGATGCATCGTACATCATATTCTCTGAACAATTGGCATATTGATTCCAGTAATTATCGATCTGGTCAGTAGCGATTGTCATACTCAATGGAGCACCTTCGGCGGTTACACCGCTGATCTGCTTGGTACCATCCCGGCCTTCAAGTGTCATCTCGTGGAAACCCCATTGTGTCAATCTGGTGTTGGTACCGGAGTAAATATCACCACCCAGCTTGAAGTCAATCAGGAAACTCAACACAAAATTCTTGTATGTGAAGGAATTGTTAATACCTCCCGTGACCGGGTGTACTCCCTGTCCGATTAGAGATATTGTATCCGTGAAAATAGGTTCTGAATTATCACGATACATTTTCTCTCCACCGATGGAATTATGTGTGTAGCCCCAGATAGAACTGTAAGGCTTACCAACTACGTGGTAAATATAGGCTTGCCGTGTTCGTGGCTCCGTACCTCCCAGCTTTTCAATACCGGAACCCAATGCCAGTACTTCACTAATGTTGTTGGCGATATTAAACGACACATCCCAGGTTAAGTCACCCCTGACCGGCGTAGCCGTGAGCAGGAACTCAATACCCTTGTTCTCCATTTCACCAATGTTAACCGTGGTACCGGTGAAACCTGATCCCACTGAAATTGTGGCAGACAGGATATCATCGGTAGTTAACTGGCGATAATAGGTAAAGTCAAGGCCTAACCTGTTCTCGAAGAACCTGACATCAAACCCGAACTCATATTCTGACGAGGTTAATGGCTTGAGATTCGCGTTTGGAATGGAAGATTGTGAAATCCTACCTAACGGCCGTGACAGGTGTCCTGCGCCCTCGAGTCCATAGGTAAGCAGGGTCGCATACGGATCAGTATCTCCACCCACCTGTGCCCAGGAACCGCGAACCTTGGCCGCAGTTACAAATGATGGCATGGTGAACATGTCAGAGAATACATAACTCACCCCAACAGAAGGATAGAGGATATTGTTCGTTTCAGGGTTCAGTGTTGAGAACCAGTCCTCCCTTGCGGTAGCGGTCAGGTAAATGAAACCACCATAGTTCAGTTCAACGGATCCAAAGAGTGAGTTTATCCCCTTTTCATTGAAACCATAGAAGAAGCTCTGGCTGTTACCATTAGAAGGTGAATGGTAAAACGGAATGTTAAAATCACTGTAACTGATCCCAATCTCCTCATATTTCCTGCGCATCCAGTTACCACCGACAAACGCGTTCAGTCCGATTTCACCAAATGTCTTGTTCACACCAAGCAACCATTCCATATTAGTCTCACGTGTTGTTCTATTCCTGGTGTTTCCTCCTCCGCCACGCCTGTACGCAGTACCATAAGGTTCGAGTGACTCCCGCCTATGCATGTTCCAGTCTGTTCCTGCACGCAAATGCACAAACAGCCAGTCGGTAATATCATACCTGCCAAGGAAAGATCCGATCACCCTGTCACGATCTGTAGTCCCAACATACTGATACGCTGCCCAGTATGGATTCTGCAACCATGTTCCAAATACGTTTAATTCCTCTCCATCCTCATGATTACTTCCTGTTATTACTACACGTGATCCATCGGGTTTTGTATAAGTTGCTCCCGGTTTATCCGGGTCACCCTGATAATCCGTGATATCCATGGATGAAGGCATATTGAATATAGCCTGATGCGGGTTACCCGGTGAGTCGGAAACCCTGGGCCTGTTTTTTGCTTTCTCATTAGAGTAAAGTATTTTGGCTCCCAGTGTGAATTTCCCGTATTGTCCATTGGCATTCAAACTGGCATTAAGCCTGTCAAAGCCTGCATTTTGCATTGGGCTGTTATTATCCAGGTAAGATAGGGAAGCGCGGAAGTTCTGCTTGGCATCACCGCCACTTACAGCAAGGCTGTTCGTAAAGGTAGTTCCAGGCTCATAAAACTTCTTGAAATTATTACCCGTAATCCCATTCTGGCCTTCTTCTTCGAAAGTATTCACATAAGGCCTCATCACGCTATCTCTTCCCCAAGCCAAAGGTATGGAACCATCCAGTGGACCACCCCATGCAGATAAACCAACACTCGATGCGTTTTCCGGTGGTTCACCATTGCCACCATGACCATATTCGGTCTGGTATTCGGTCTGGTCATAAACAGTCTCAAAGACGTAATTTGAATTGAATTCAACGCCAAGACCTTTCTTCTTGCCACCTTTCTTGGTTGTGATCAGGATTACCCCGTTGGAGGCCCTGGAACCATAAAGCGCGGCAGCGTTAGCACCTTTCAGCACACTGATGGATTCGATGTCATCCGGGTTGATACTGGAAGTACCATCTCCCCAGTCATTACCTCCCCACATACCGGCCTGACCTTGGTCGGAGTTATCCATCGGTATACCATCAATTACGTACAGGGGCTGGTTACCACCGGAAATGGAGGCATTACCCCTGATGATCACACGTGTGGAACCGGCAGGTCCCGTACCCATGTTACTTACATTTACCCCTGCTACATGTCCTGCAAGTGCATTGGCAATGTTCAACTCACGGGCTTCAGTAAACTGATCCCCTTCTACTTCTGTAACGGAGGAGCTAAGCGCCATTTTATCCCTAGTGATACCCAAGGCCGTTACTACTACTTCCTGCAGCTCAGTTGCATCTGTCAACATAGATACATCGATCACCGATCGATTACCTACTGCGATTTCCTGACCTGCAAACCCGATATAGGAGAAACCAAGTGTTGCTCCATCGGGTACAGAAACCTTGTAATTACCATCCATATCGGTAATTACCCCTTCTGTGGTGCCCATTATCATAACGTTGACACCAGGCAAGGCTGAACCGTCCTCATCGGCGGTTACCTTACCACTCACCAGTCTGTCCTGAGCCCAAAGGCTAGGTAGACAGGTGAAGATCATAAGAAAAACTAGTATCCCTCTTTTCATACTATAAGTATTTATTTTGGGTGGAAAAAAAATTTACAGAGACAATTTACGGAGCTTATTAAATATTCCAAAGATTCTTTGAAAAAAATTGCGGTTTTCTGCGGTTTTCTATGAATATTTATCTGTATATTGGCAATATTCCAATAATGATCGGTCATTTTTTAGATCAGGTCACTTTTTGGAAGTAATAATGCACCGTAGTTATTTATTTTTTTTCAACCGATTCGATTATGCTTAAAGTTGAAAGACAGAGTTTTATTCTGGAAGAACTGAGGTTGCATGAAAGGGTTGAGTCATCCTGTCTTTGTAATGAGTTAAAGGTTTCCGATGATACCATAAGAAGGGATCTTGCCGATCTTGAAAGAAAAGGGCATTTAAAAAAAGTACACGGTGGAGCTGTATCACTAACCTATATCCCGAATTTCACCAGGCGTGAAGTTGATGAGATCCAGTTAAAACGAATTGTAGCCAAGAAAGCCCTGGGCCTGATCAGGGAAAACAGTATCATCATAATAGATGCCGGTACCACAAATCTTCAACTGGTAAATATATTGCCTCTTAATGTTCATCTTACCGTAATTACTAACTCAATCCCCGCAGCTTCAAAGCTCTGTGATTATGAAAATATCGATAGTATATTTCTGGGGGGTGAAATATTGAAGAATGGCCAGGCTACCGTGGGGAAAACAATCATTGAATCATTAATCAACATTCATGCGGATCTTTGTTTCCTGGGCATGGCCAGTATTGACCTGAATGCAGGAATTACTGAAGCTAATAAGCAGGAAACCGGAATTAAACATGCATTTATCGAGGCATCAAATAAGGTAGTAACATTATTGATCTCAAAGAAACTGGGAACTGTTCAGTCCTACAAAGTATGTGACATTAATTGTCTTACCACGATGGTTACAGAACTCTGTCCATCTGATGAAAGACTTGTACCTTATGCCGCGGAAGGGGTAGAGATTATTTGATGATTTAGTGATTTGAGGATTTGGCCCTCACACTACCCCTTGTCCCTTAAAGCGGAAATCTCCCTACATTCCACCGAAATCCACAATCCGCAATCCAAAATCCGTGCCGAGCAAAGCTCGTGCATCTTCCGAACTCTCGAGTTCCCCGGTCTCGAAGACCGAGGATCTTCGGACGAGAACTCGGAGCTCGTGACTTAGCCACGGGACAATCCAAAATCTATAATTATTTGTTCACCTGAAAAATTCTTAAAAAATCATTATTGCAGCCAACAAGGATCATTTTACTATTTTGTGCCTGTAATATGGACATGCTTTTAACATCATAGGGTACAAAAAAACCACTTTCTTCAGGGGATGTACTTGTAAAACCTCCTCGTCCATCACCCATAAGATATAATCCATATCCCGCATCATTTCGGGGGGTTCTCACTTCTGAAGCATATAAATTACCGGCAAGCAAAATATCCAGATTATTATCTTGATTGAAGTCCAGTAGTAAGATATCATTGACAGATGAAAGTTGGGTTTCTACAGGCAGTTGGTGTAATTGAAAGCTTCCATTTCCCAGGTTCTCAATATACGAACTGGCAAAGGTATAGGCCTTATAATGGAGGGCTTTTTCCAGATAACTTTTGTCATAAATTTCAAATACATCAGCAGAAGCAAATTCAGCATACGTTGGAAACTTTTCCTTTAAAGATGGCACCTGATCAATGGAACATCCCCGCCTGCGCCAGGGATACTTCCTGCCATTCTGAAAGTAGGACAGTACAATATCCTGCCGGCCATTATTATCAAAATCATAACTGTATACCTCAAATGGCTCTTCACGGGAAGCTTTATATTTATAGTTCAAACCAAGATTGCCAGCCACAAAATCCATATCACCATCCCGGTCCATATCGGCGGATTCTACGCTGAACCACCATCCGGTTGTTTCACTTAAACCATTTTCAGAAGTAACGTTCCTGAATTTCTCGCCATCAGATTGCAGTAAGGTCACCGGCATCCATTCACCAACCAGCGCCAGGTCTTTTAGTCCGTCTCCATTGAAATCTGTCCATGTTGCATCGTTAACCATCCCTATATCGATAAGATCTGTAGCCACCTGGGCAGTAACATCCAGAAATTTCCCTTCATCATTTCGCAACAGTACACTTGTAGCCGGCTGGGGATAGCTCCATGGCACATGCCTGCCAGCCACAAAAAGGTCCATATCACCATCACCATCAAAATCTTCCGGCAATACCCTGGAACCACTGATTCTTAATTCCGGCAGTATATCCACGGATTTCAAAAAGTTGCCTTCACCATCATTCAGATATAACCGGTCCTGGTATTCCTTCGCATTCGGCCTGAATTCATTCCCACCGCTGACAACATAAAGATCGATGTCA
Organism: Bacteroidota bacterium; assembly: GCA_042584165.1. Taxonomy (GTDB): domain Bacteria; phylum Bacteroidota; class Bacteroidia; order Cytophagales; family Cyclobacteriaceae; genus JBHOSY01. Next base: position 13,626 of record JBHOSY010000109.1, read on the forward strand.
TTATCCCCGTCCGCATCAAAAAATGCTGCGCCCATATCTTCATGGATACGATCTTCAATAAGAACACCTGCCGACCGGTTAGTAAAAGTCCCATCTGGTTGTTGAACCATCAGATAACCCGGGAAGAGGGTTGCTCCTCCAACGAAAAAATCATGCAAGTTATCCCCATTGATATCCCCGGTAGCAATACAGGGACCAAAATTCGACATTTTATGAGGCAATAAAACCTGGGTTTGATAATCATCAAATTCATTCTCCCGATGCTTAATAGCAAATCCCATTTCCCGTGTCACTTCCATGAATGGTGTTGAATGGATCCCCGGATCAGCAACAGGTTCAGAAGATTTGGATTTACTGTATTTAACTTCAATGGTCTGATCAACTTTAACGTTCTTCAGGATATTTTTACGACCATCCTGCCACTGTACAATGACCTTGTCTGCTTTTTCAATTTCTCCAAAGCCGAAATGCGCAACCTGTTCGCTGGAGGAATACATTCCCCGTACCCCGGTGATTTCAAAAAACTGTTTTCCTGCATCTGTTTCTACCCATACCCTGGTTCCCGGTCTAACGATGTTTTCATCATCAGCGATGGGTATTACCCTCAAATAATGGCCTATTGAAAGCTGTGTAGCATTATTCCGGTAAATCGTGGCCGGATCATTGATGTTATTTACAATGATATCCAGGTCCCCATCGTTGTCCAGGTCGCCATAGGCACACCCATTTGAAAATGTTTTTAATTCCATACCCCAGTCGGTTGTCATTTTTGAAAATGTAAGATCCCGGTTATTTTTATATACGTAGTTTGAAAGTTTTTCCGATGGTGCGATATTCAATACGCTATCCATGTTCATAATGTCCCATATGCTAATATCCACAGGATTAGGATTTTCCATGATATACTCATGAATTGCATTATTGATAACTTGTACATATTCAATGCTGGCATCATGGTCCCTGATATCCCGCAACAGTCCATTGGCGATAAAGATATCTTTCCATCCGTCATTATCCAGATCAGCAATAAATTCGGACCAGCTCCAGTCGGTTGAAGGTAAACCGGCCAGCTGGACTATCTCACTGTATTGGTTGTTACCGATATTCAATTGAAGTGTGTTCGTAAAATACTGGTAGTGGCCACCTTCATTCACTACCTTCCAGAAGGCCTTCGCATTCATGCCTCCCAGATTTGTTTTCAAGCGGTAATAATCCTCCGGCACCATATCCAGCACTAGTATATCCAGTGCCCCGTCGTTATTTAAATCACCGGCATCAACCCCCATGCTGCTGAAAGTGATATGACGGATTGCCTCATCAATTTTATCTGTGAATGTACCGTCCCCATTATTTATATACATAAAATCACCGACCCAGTAGTCATTGGCAATATACAGGTCCGTCCAACCATCTCCATTCAGGTCGCTTGCCGTCACGCTATTCGGAAATCCAGTCCTGAATAAACCTGCCTTTTTTGTAACGTCGATAAAAATATTTCCCTGGTTTTCATACAATCGCGTCGTAAATTCATCCAGTAATAATTCGGTATCTAAAAACTCTGAATAATTGCCCGGATTGGGTGGTTGATTTAGAAGGAACAGGTCAAGGTCACCGTCCCTGTCGTAGTCGATAAACGTGGCATGACGTGTGCGCTGGTTATCATCGATACCATACACTTCGGCACATTCAGTAAATGTATTATCGCCATTATTTTTATAAAATTTATTTCTTCTTAATTCAGGTTTTTTATCATATAACTCCCTCGTAACATAAATATCAATAAATCCATCCCCATCAACATCGTCCATTAATACGCCGGATGACCAACCTCCATTATCCTCGATTCCGGCAGAAATCGTGATATTTTCAAATACCATGTCCCCTTTATTAAGATATAACCTGTCTCCTACCAGGTTTCCTGCAAAAAACAGGTCGTGCAGGCCATCATTATTGATATCCCCGACACCAACGCCCCCACCTCCAAAATAATTGGAATAAAGCAGAATACTGTGCTCTTCGGTATCTACCAGTTTATTATTGAAATCAATATGAGTTTGCTCCGGGCTCAATACTGTGAAAAGCTTGTGCACCTCTTTATCAGGTATGTCATTGCCCGGTGAGACAATCAATCCCAATACCGTCATTAAAAGAAATATCCCCACTTTCATATTATCAGCTTATTCTGACCAGGCATAAAAATATATCATTATGATTAAAAAAGGATAATTCGATTATTTGAATATTTGATTATTCGATGGAAATTCATAAGAGTTTTGCGGGAATCAAATGATTTCAAATTGTGTTCATAGAGTTCGATTCTTAATGGTTTGTGGGTTTATTAGTCCCATCCGCGTGCCGCTGAGTCCTTCGCCACAGGCTTCGGCCGCCGGTGAAAGCTTTAGCGGAGGCGCAGGGGACTTAATATTTATAGAAAAATAATTACAATAGATTACAAGTCCCATAGGGACGATATATTATTGAATGTCTTTCAAAATATACCGCTCATCCTTCGGTCGCCGAAGGCGATGCATAGTCAACATTAAATCTGTTTAACAGTTCAAGATATTCCTCCCTGAATGTCTTCTTTTTATGGTGTTGATCCTGATTTATT
>JBHOSY010000110.1:0-16148 GCA_042584165.1 Bacteroidota bacterium
CTTAATCAGATGATTTACAATAAGATATGCTTATGGGTTAACCCTGATGAGCACAATTTTAATAGCTCATAAATGAGCCATTGTAAAATTGCTTTAAATGTGTTTTTGGGCTGATTCCTTATGAATACATTGAAATTGTGCTTCAACAGGGTTAATTATTCAATGGTTTATTAAAGTTATCCTATTGATCCGTTTCAAGTGGGTTTTCTGATTCAGAGAAAAACTGCTCCTGTAATTCATGAATACGATTATCGGACTTTAATGTTTTTATCAACCCTGCAAGTTGATTTGCCCTGCTGCTAATAACCAGGTCCCCGATTTCTTTACTGGCCTGACTGCCATCTCCTGCGTAGTGGTTAGGATATTTGGCATACCACCAGATACCCGCATGTCCACTTGAGAATCCGGCTAGCCTGTCCTGATCTTCTCCTGACTGGTCACTACCTCGATCAACATGCACCAGATCAGGGCGATGTGAAAGAATCATCGAGGTTTCAACTTCGTCAGCATGACCCCCTGTTGTTGTTTTTCTCAATGCGGTAATCTTTTCTTCAGTTTCCGCATCCCATCCAGCTTCAAATAAAATAACCGCATAATCTCTCTTTTTCTCCAGCTGACCCTGGCAAAAATATCTCAGGAAATGATTATTACCACCATGTCCATTCAGCAGAACAATATTCTTGATTCCATTTCTTCTCAATTCATCACAGGTTTCCTGGAGGACCTGCCACAAAAGATCAGTCGAATAAGCGATTGTCCCTGGTTGATGTTTCGCCTCAAATATCTGACCGAAAAAATAAAATGGAAAAACAATTGAATACTCCTTCTTTGCAGCTCTCAACGCAATTTCCCTGGCATCAATCACATCGGTGCCTAGCGGTAGATGGGGACCATGCTTTTCAAGTACCCCGATGGGTATTATACAGGTCGCACCAGATTTTTTCACTGCTTCAATAAACTCAGGTGTAGTCAATTCCTCATATTTCACTGGAAATTCAGAAAGATTACTCTGTGCATTTGCATATGTGAAAGATAAGATCAGACAGCTAATCAATAACAATAAAACGATGGAATTTTTCATAACATATATATATTTTAGTGAAATAATATATTAAAATAATTTAAATATTTTCATTATTATATATTTTTCAGGCATTCCAGTAAATAATCTACGTCTTCTTTACTATTATACATTGAGATCCCGATTCTTGTAACACCTCCGGTTTCATATAATCCAAGTACCTCAATAGTCCGGATAGCATAAAAATGGCCATCCCATGCGGTAATACCTTTTTCGGCAAGTTTTTTACAAATTTCTGTGGGATTTAACCTTGTGTGTACGAAAGATACAGTTGGTGCCCTTGGACCATCATCAAATGAAGGTCCGATAATGCTGTATTTATCCAGTTTTGATATTTCATGGTAAAGATAACGGCCCAATGCCTGCTCGTGTTCATTGATAGCCAGCATTCCGGAGTTAAGTCTGTCCGCCATTGAATTTCCCTGGCCAAATGAGGATATAAAGTCAAAAGTGGCATTAATCCCCGCTATTGCCGCGTGATTCAGTGTACCGGTTTCAATGAGATATGGCGCTTCCTGCTCCTGTGTACGCAATCGATTAGTTGGTAATTGGTCTAATAATCCTGGTTTTGAATATAAAAATCCCAGGTGCGGACCATAAAACTTATATCCTGAGCATAAAAGGAAGTCTACATCAACCTGTTGAACATCAATTGGAAAATGAGGGGCATAATGAACTGCATCTATTAATAGCCATGCATTAGCTTCATTCGTAATTTTTCGAATCAATTCAATATCATTAACGGTCCCCAGGGCATTGGAAGCCCAGCCCACAGCTACAAGTTTTGTTCTGTTATTAATCTTTTGCCTGAAATCATCATAATCCAGGATACCTCCAGGCAATATGACAGATTCCCGTACAACAATACCCCGCTCCTGCAGGCTGAGCCAGGGCCCGCGGTTAGCTTCATGGTCCAGTTGTGTGATCACAATCTCATCACCCGCTTCAAATAATCTCCCCATAGCAACACTCAGGGCGTAATTCAGGGTGGTCATGTTCTGGCCAATCGAAATCGTGTTTGAGCTATCAGCTCCCAAAAAGGCGGCAATATTCTTCCTGGCAAGGTTTATCACCTGATCCGTTTCAGTAGCTGTAATAAACTGACCATGAGAATTGGCATTTGAATTCCTGTAATACTCCGATACTGCATTTATGACATTATCAGGCACCTGGGACCCTCCTGGTCCATCAAAAAATATCAGATTTTTACTTTTTATTTTCCTCTGAAGTGAAGGAAACTGCTCTCTTGCATTTTTAATATTGTTGTTTTCTATCATTATCACGACTAATTGATGGAAAAGAGGGTTTTAATCAATTCGAGATCACTTTCCGGCTACAAGCAGTTCCATCCTTTTTCTCAATTTTCATGATATACATTCCCGGAATAAAAGCACGATCGTTTTTAATGTTCTGATCGAATCTGATAAGGCATTCTGGTTTGTTCACTGAAACTGGATCCATTACCAGCCTCCCATGAATATCATAAAGGGATATTGACGAAACTTCAGTCCAGATATCACCAAAATCGATGATAAACTGTTGGGTGAAAGGATTTGGATAGATTTTAATGTTCTCTATCAAATCGTCTTGTGGAAAGCCCAGAACACATGATTCTGGAATATTCGCATCCATCCAGTGCAACCTGTTAAGTAACCAGGTTTTTAAAAAGTCAATTTCTTCCTGATGCGTATTACCAACGAAATAATTTGGCCATACATATGCTCCCAGCACCGGCCATCTATTAAAGTTTTTTTGAATGGGAACTTCCACTGCAATTGTTATGCTGTCAATATAATCAATGATCTTTTGATCACTGAAGGCATCAGTTCTTAATTCATGCCATCGACAATTTAAAACATTCCGGAATCTGAAATCCTGCATCATACGCCTGAACCAGTACATGCGCCAGGAGTCATCGTATACCCATCCCGGGATATCCACACCATTTTCGCAATAATCCGTATTGGCATAACCCAGGTTGAAATCCCAGACCGGTCCCATAGTGAGCTTGCCTCCAAAACTGTCTCTGTCCTTATGCATATAAACACTGAAAAGATATGAATCAACTTCTTTTGATAACTCATTGATAATCAGGAAATCAGCAAAGGATGATTTATCTACAAATTTATGGTATCCGTATTCACCATCAAGAAAAGTGCTACTACTTAAAGCAGATTCAAATTCTCGAATAAAATTTTTAATATACTGCTTCTGCTCTGACCTTAACTCCCGGCCATCCGGGTCATTATACTGGAAGCTGATCCTATTCGTACCGGATAATTGCGGGCTATGACCGGATTCCCATGGCGGATAATCATTATCATCAATCTTATCAACCCGTAGAATATAGCCCCCGGTGAGTTGGTCACCTTCAATATCTATTTCTCTAAGATTTGCAATATCCACACGATCATTATCTCTTTTAATCTTTTCCATCAGCACGTACAGACCTTCATACTTGTCATTAATAAATAACTCACAGAATTCAGTCCTTGTGGCATAGCGCCCCATGTCCCTGGTCAGTTTGTAAGTAAGTACGTTCCGGATGAGGCTTTTGTCCGAATATGGGGCATAGAGTATCCAGTCATTTTCAACTGGTATACCCAGAAGAGATACATTGTTATTTTCACCAACATTATCCTGTGTTTCAAACCCATATGATTTTTTCGGGAAACCCTGGGTGGACTCCCCTCTTATTTCAATGTTAATCCAGCCGTTGTATCCGGTAATAGTATCGTTAATGTGGTTTTCTACTCCGGGTCCATTATCAATAATCCCCATATTACATCTGATACGGGATTCATAATCAATCGCCTGTCCCATTGTATTGATGGCTATAATAGGAAGTTGCGAAACAGAATAATCAATGGGCGGGGTAAACCACGTAGGTAAGTTAAGGTAAATATGACTAGTATCTGATATGCCGACTGTTAGAAAAGAAATGGCTGAAAGATCCGAAGAGGAAATATCACGATTATGTACTTGAATTGCCAGTACATTCTCACCCTGAATAAGTATATCACGCATTAAGTCGACTTCAATCAGGTACTCTTCCGGTGGATGTCCCTGGTACATCTGAGCTTCATGAAGGCCCGATGCCGGTTCATCATATGAAGGACGTATACCAGGTGTTCCAATATGAGACCTGGCTATCTCCTGATTATTAATATAAGCTACAAACGCATCATCAAAATCCATATTAAACACCATAGATTTGATTTTGCCTGTATCCTGAATTGTGAATTTACGACGCATATACAGGGAAATTACCGCATCAATTACTGTTGCATCATCGCCATCGCCATATCCAATCCCACCTGCACCAATCAACCATGATGAATCATCAAATCCAGGATTTCGCCACGTGGGGGGTGGTTCGGATGTTCCGGGAAAGTATCTCCACTCCTGCTCTGCCTTTACTACAGCCTCCCAATGATCAACACTGTCCAATTGTCCCCGGGCAGGTATAAATCCGAACAAAATAAAGGACATACCCAATAACAAAAAAATACGCTCCATCATTCGATTTATAAATCTCTGAATTATTGATGAAATATTATAAGCACACAATATTAATTCCTTTTAAAAGATATAGGTGAACCACCAGGAATTACTTTTAATAAATTACCTACACTGTTTTTTCATTGGATTGAAGTTCGACAGATCTATTACAGCGGTATTTGACCTTCAATATTTATTTTTTTATAATTTTATAACGAACGATATGGATTCAAGGATTCAAATAAACTTAAACACCACAGTTTATTGATTTTTTTATAAACCTAAAAGAGAAAATAAAGTGAATATATCCAGCATTTCATACAATTTGCAGAGAAGGATTATAGGGCTTTTTTTAATCACCAGTATAAGTTGTTCTTCTCCACATGAAGTTGATCCTATTCAACAACATCCTGACAATCCCCATTATTTAATTTTCAGGGGACAGCCCACGGCATTAATAACCCTTGCTGAACACTACGCTGCAGTGATCAATCTCGATTTCAATTATATCTCATACCTGGATGAATTACAGAACCGGGGTTTCAATCTTACACGATTATTTGCATACTGGAGGAACAACAACGATGCGCATTTAGCAAAAAATGGTGCAAACAGTCATTTGGGCCCAAAGGGAGAGAATCAATATTGCGCCCCATGGGCCTGGAGCAAAGAAACTGGAGGATTTGATGGACGGAAATTTGATCTTAATCAGTGGAATTCTTCTTATTTCACCAGATTAAAAGATTTCATCACCCAGGCAGGGCATAGAGGAGTTATTGTAGAAGTAGTACTTTTCTGCAGGCCCTACGATGCCGATGCATGGAAGGTGGATGCATTTAACAGTTTGAATAATACTACAGGTGATACCAGTTTATCACATCACTTTATTTCCCAGACTTTGGAAAATAATCCTTTATTAAAAAGACAAAAGGAATATGTGACCAAAATCGTTCAGGAATTAAGTAACTATGACAATATATACTTTGAAATATGTAATGAACCTGCGGTTCAATCCCAGATGATTGAAGCCGGATTATCCCATGCTGAGTTGTGGAGATGGCACCAGGAAATGATTAATACCATAAAAGATGCAGAGCACAACCTTCCCTCCTCACAGAAGCATATGATAGCCATTAATCCAATGCACGGTCACAGGATAGAATGGGATGATTACATAAATTTTGATGATATCCATATCATAAATAGACATTATAATAATGCATTAGAAAATATATGGAGAGGTAATAAAAGTGATAATGCTGATTATTTTCGAAATAAAGTTTGTTCCCTTGATGAAGGCGCCTACATCGATGTCCCTCATGAGGGTCACACACATCACACGATTCCGGAACAACAAATTGTTGAGGGTTGGAGATACATGGCAAGCGGAGGCGGCATCTATGATGGGCTCGCAAAATACATGTACCTTTTATCCAATCCCAGCGGAGATACTCCCAACGGAAATCGCTTAAAAAGCTATTTTCAAATTCTGATATCATATTTTAACAAGCTTGATTTCATTAATATGACTCGAGATAAAAATGTCGTTGTATCGGGTCTTCCGAATAATGCGGATTGGAGGGCTATAAGCGATCCCGGGAAACAGTATTTGATATATATCGCACACGGTCATAATAAAGGCTATGGGCTTTATGTTTTAGATTCAGGGGATTACCAAATTGATTTAAAATTGAATTTACATAACTCAGCTAATGGAAGTTATATAGCTGAATGGATTAATACAATAAATGGAGATATTGTCAAAACAGAAGAATTTGATCACACTTCCAACGGATACAAAACAATACGATCACCTGAATATGATACTGATATTGCACTGATAATTACATCCAGATGATTTATCAGTATTTTCAAAGGATATAGGCTAATCAATTTTTGTTTAGCGCATATTTTTTTATTTTAACACTATCTAAAGATTTTCTCATTTTTATTGTTCCATATAAACAGTTTTTAATTTACCGGCAAAAAAGTTTTCAAATCGAAATATAAAAGTTACTGCAACATTAAAGACGGCATTCTTTGACAGATTTGAATCGAACTGAATTGTCACAAATTAACAGGAAACCATGGCAGATAAAGACAGTAACCAGGAATCTCACAATTATTACATTGATGTTCCAATGAAAAGTGAGGTGTTTCCATTAAAAGGATCTAATTCACTTGAATGGGGTATGAAAAACCGGCTATCAAACATTTTTAACCCTGAAACCGGACGAACGGTAATGCTGGCCGTTGATCACGGCTATTTTCTGGGTCCGACCTCCGGGTTGGAACGAGTGGATGTGAAGATAGTACCCCTTTTACCATATGCCGACACCCTGATGTGTACCAGAGGAATTCTTCGATCAAGTATTCCACCGACCTTTAACAAAGGTGTCGTCCTCAGGGCGAGTGGAGGTCCAAGCATCCTTAAAGAGTTATCTAATGAAAAAATTGCTGTAGATATCGATGATGCCATTCGTCTGAATGTGGCTGCTCTTGCTGTACAGGTATATGTCGGAGGTGAGTTTGAAACACAGTCCATCAATAATATGACAAGACTGGTTGACATGGGAAACCGATATGGTATTCCTGTCTTAGGTGTAACTGCTGTGGGTAAGGAAATGGTAAGAGATGCCAAATACATGCGACTGGCAACCAGAATGTGCGCTGAATTAGGTGCCACATATGTAAAAACTTATTTTGTGGAAGAAGGATTTGAAACCGTAACCGCTGCCTGCCCCGTTCCGATAGTGATCGCCGGTGGAAAGAAGCTTCCTGAACTGGATGCATTGAAAATGGCACGCAATGCCATTCAGCAAGGTGCTGCAGGAGTTGACATGGGTCGGAATATTTTCCAGTCAGATGCTCCTGAGGCGATGATTCAGGCTGTCAGAAAAGTTGTGCATGAAAATATGAAGCCGGAAGATGCGCTTGACTTTTACAAAACGCTGAAAGGGAAATAGCTATTAAATCCATATGCCATCCACAAAAGCCTTCGATCTGATCCGTGCGTCATCTCCTACGATCAGTGTAGGGATTATTTCCGCCAACTTAATGAATATCGAAGCGGATCTTATTCAGCTCGAAAAAACGGATCTTAAAATGATCCATTATGATGTTATGGACGGGTGTTTTGTTCCTTACATGACAGTGGGACCTCCTCTTGTTAAGGGTATAAAAACAGATCTGTTGAAGGATGTCCACCTCATGATCCAGGATCCGCTTGACAAGGTTGAGGATTATGTAAATGCTGGCGCCGACATGATTACTGTACATATCGAGGCATGCCGGGATATTAAGGATGTTCTTGTCAATCTGGGCAAACTGGAAAACAAGAATGATCCCAATCGTGGAATAATCCGGGGTATAGCCATCAACCCGGACATACCAGTTGAAAGCCTGGAACCACTGATCAATAATGTCGATATGATAGTAGTTCTGGCAGTTAATCCCAAAATCAAAGGATTACCTTTTGATGAATCCTTTGTAGAAAGATTTGATAGTATCCGGAAGTTGGTAGCGAATTCAGAAAAAGACATTCTTCTCTGTATCGATGGCGGGATCAAACTGGAAAACGTTGGTGATTTTGCAAAACTTGGAGCCGATATCCTGGTTTCAGGAAGTGCCATTTTTAAATCAAATTCACCGGCTGAAAATGTGGACTATATGCTTAGATCAATAAAATCCCAAATTCTTTAAAAAGTTATATGAAAAATCAATGGTCTGACGATAATGCTTCCGAATTTGTTGAAAAGTATTCAAAGGAGTGGGGTGAGGATCTTGCATTACGGACATACACCAGCCAGTTGATTGGTGCAGAAAAAGAGCTTGTGCTTCATGGAGGTGGCAACACTTCTGTTAAAAATCAGACTTCGAACCTCCTGGGTGAGATGATTGATACAATTTATGTAAAAGCATCAGGTTATGACCTGGTAAATATCGGACCCGAAGGTCATACAGGAGTTAATTTGAATTACCTTAAACAACTAGGTCGACTTCAGGATCTATCTGATGAACACATGGTCAACGAACTGTTGACACACCGTCTGGATGCCCGGGCGAAAACACCTTCCATCGAAGCCTTAATGCATGCTTTCATACCGGCAAAATACGTAGATCATACACATGCAGATGCAATTCTGGCTCTCACAAATCAACCTGGAGGGGTACAGCAGTTGAAAGAAGCACTTGGAGACAGCGTTATAATTATTGATTATGTAAAACCAGGTTTCTCACTGGCCAAGGCTGTATTGAACGCTGTTGAATCATCCCCCAACAGCATTGGCATAATCCTGATGAAACATGGATTGGTAACGTGGGGTGAATCCGCCAGGGAATCATATGAAAGGACCATTGAACTGGTAACAAAAGCAGAAAAGTTCCTTGACTGGAGAAAGCCATTATCCAATTCATACAAAAACGGAACTTCTTTTGAAACAACAGCTGAAAGATTTACAAAGGTTGCACCGATCATTCGTGGGGCTTTGGCTTTACCTTCTGAAAATGCAGATCAACCCTACGATCGGTTTATTCTCAAACATTTATTTTCACAAGATATTATAAATATCATCGACTCAAAGGATGGAAAGGATATAGCTTTAACTCCTCCCCTGACCTCTGATCATCTCATACGCACAAAATCACTGCCCTTGTGGATAGATAATCTCAATTGGGACGATGAAGAAAACCTGAGAGCACAAATTACATCGACAGTCTCCGCTTACGAAGCTGATTACAAATCATATCTTGATAGACATACCCCTCGATTAAAACCTGGCCTGGATCCATTTGATCCGATGCCAAGACTGATTTTAACGCCGGGACTTGGTGCAATTTGCGTAGGGCCTGATATTAATGAAGCAGAAATTGTTTCAGATATTACAACACAAACACTCATCACCAAAGCCAGGATAACGTTGGTTGGGGAATATGAAGGATTACAAGAGGAACAGTTGTTTGACATGGAGTACTTCAGCCTCCAACATGCAAAACTGGATAAGGAAAAAGATCTTCCATTGAAGAGATCTATTGCCCTGATAACTGGCGCTGCAGGTGCGATTGGAGCCGGAATATGCTATAAATTACTTGAAAATGGATGCCATGTTGCAGTATCCGACCTGCCGGGTGATAACCTCGAAGCACTGGTTGATGAGTTAAAACAACAATATGGCAGCCGGATTATTGGTATTCCGCTCGATGTTACAGATACTGAGTCTGTTTCAAAAGGTTTCAGTACAGTGATCAACCGTTGGGGAGGTGTAGATCTGATAATAATAAATGCCGGAATTGCGCATGTTTCGAATCTTGCAGATATGGATCCTGAAGTTTTCCGCAAACTGGAAAAGGTAAATATCGATGGGACACTTCACATTTTATCAGAAGCATCCAGATTTTTCAAAATCCAGGGAACCGGAGGAGATATTATCCTGGTTTCGACAAAGAACGTATTCTCACCCAGCGCGAATTTTGGAGCGTACAGCGCTACAAAAGCTGCTTCTCATCAACTTGCCCGAATTGCCAGTCTTGAACTTGCCCCAATTGGCGTCAGGGTAAATATGGTTTCTCCTGATGGTATCTTTTCACATGGAAAACATAAATCAGGACTCTGGGCTCTCGTAGGTCCGGATCGTATGCGGGCACGAAACCTGGACCAGGAAGGGCTTGAGGCATATTACCAGAACCGGAATTTGTTGAAGGCTAAGATCACAGCTACTCATGTAGCTAATGCTGTTATGTATTTTGCTACCCGTCAATCTCCAACTACAGGTGCAACAATTCCTGTCGACGGCGGTCTTCCTGACGCGACCCCAAGGTAGATGATTAGTTTGTTTACATATTTCAAATGCCAGATCAGGAAGAATAAGCAGTGGTATATATTGCTTTATTCTTCAACACTCTTTTTGGTGATTTTGCTTGCTGGATTTCGATTCACAATTAAAGTGGATAACGAAAATCATTATGTCGGATCACATCGTTGTGCCGAATGTCATAATGATATCTATGACAAATGGAGCAAATCCTCGCATAGTAAGGGATTTCAGGAACCTACAGCAGATCAAATTCTCACAGAATTTAGCGGGAAGATAATATTAGCTGATCCGATAAATGAGATCCCTGAAACGGAATTTCTTTTAGATGATAACGGGGGTAATGGACCATTTTCCGTATTAATTAAAGCGAAGAAATTTGACGTGGACTATATTCATGGAGGGTATTCGAGTAATGACAAGCAACGCAGAGGACATGGCACACTCCAACGATTTTTAACTGTAATTGACGGGAAACTGATCCACATACCTTTTGCATGGAATCCGATCAACGATTTTCATGGCAACAAGCAGGGCTGGATTCCTGTGGACCTGAACAGTTGGATCACCAGAGATGGGGAACTTAAAAAAATTCAGAACACCCCCAGAACAATAAATGACTGTGCAAAATGTCACTTTACGGGCATGGAACAGGACCAGGAGAGCGATATATTCAGATTTTCCGAATACTATATTTCATGCGAAGCCTGTCACGATCAAGGTAAAATACATATCATATCGGAACGATCGAAAGATATACAAAATCCAGGGAGACTTAAGAAAAAGGAAAGACTCATATTTTGCATGAAATGTCACACAAAATTTGAAAAAAAGAATGATAAAGAATGGGATCTCCCTCATACAAATGCCAGAATGCCGTGCTGGGCCTGCCATGATCCACATGGATCGGAATATAAGCATCATTTGATTGCAGATCCTTACAATAACTCACTTTGCTTATCGTGTCATGATCAATATCAGGAAACATCAATCATGGAAAACCATTCACATCATCCTTCATCTAATCCTGAATCGCCTTTATGTGTTGACTGCCACATGTCCCCTGCTGAAAAAGATGGTGTACACTTTGAAAACCACGGCCATTCTTTTGATGTAGCAGCACCTGAAAATACACTGTTGAACCAAAAACCAAATGTATGTCAAATGTGTCACCGGTCTTATAATGAAGTGCAAGACAATGACATGTTGCGATGGGATGAAGAGAGTGATGTCATTATCAGTACATGGTTACATGGTGAATTTAAGAGAATGTTCCAGGAAGGTGATAAAAAGTAGTGGAAGTGTACAATCTGCAGGTTGTAGGTTATCCTCAATAAACACTGGTATCCCTAAGCTCATAATTTCTCCTGCAAGCTTCGGATTTCAAACTTCTAATCACTGCTATGAACTATGGAGCATGTTTAGAACATATTGGTTGCATACTCTTAATCCATAATCGATATTTGAAACTTATCATTAATAATCATCTTTATGTTAGTTGGCAAAAAACACTATCGAACTATATGGGTAGATGAGGATAATCCGGAAATAATATGCATCATCGATCAGCGACATCTTCCCCATCACTTTGTAATTGAAAAGATCAATACAACCAAAAAAATGGCTGTTGCAATTAAAGACATGCACTTACGGGGTGCCGGATTAATTGGTGCTGCAGCAGGATATGGCATGTACCTGGCTACACTGGAATTAAGGAGTAACCAGCTGGAAGATCAACATCTTCTAAAAATTGCAGATTTATTGAAAGCTACCCGGCCAACTGCTGTAAACCTTGCCTGGGCTGTTGATCGACAGTTGGATTCATTGAAAAATATTTCAGATATCAATGAAAAAGTGAGAATTGCTCTCGAAATGGCCAATACCATTACGGATGAAGATGCAGCAATGAGCCGAAAGATTGGTGAACATGGTGTGAAAATTATCGAAGAGATCAGCAGAACAAAAAATGGAGACACTGTAAATATTCTCACCCATTGTAATGCCGGTTGGCTGGCTTTTGTTGATCATGGGACAGCCACCTCTCCTGTTTATGCAGCTTTTGAAAAAGGGATCAAGGTACATGTATGGGTCGATGAAACACGACCTCGTAACCAGGGGGCCAGCCTGACTGCCTGGGAACTCGGTGAACAGGGAATTCCTCACACAGTCATTGCAGATAATACCGGGGGACATCTCATGCAGCATGGATTGGTGGATATGGCAATAGTAGGAACAGACCGGACAACCCGTGCGGGGGATGTTGCCAATAAAATCGGCACCTATCTGAAAGCACTTGCCGCTCATGATAACAAGGTTCCATTCTACGTTGCCCTGCCTTCCTCCACCATTGACTGGGAGATCAAAGATGGGGTAAAGGAAATACCTATAGAAGAAAGAGATGGGTACGAGGTGAAATATATTCAGGGACTTCATGAGGGTTCTCTGAAAGAGGTATTGCTTACTCCTGATAGTAGTCCGGCGATGAATTATGGATTTGATGTTACTCCTGCCCGGTTAATTACGGGCTTGATTACTGAACGGGGGATCTGCAAAGCCACTGAATCCGGTATTTTATCATTATTTCCGGAAAGACAGTAATTTGAAAACCATACATTTCAGGGTGTGGATATTGATGAAGAGATCAATAGGGCTATAGCCCTATATTTGTATAATCCAGGGCTGAATCCATTTTACAATATACATTTCTACCCATGTCCTGAAGGACGTGATTTGTTCAACAAATTTGACATCACTATTCGGCTCAAATTAACAACAGGAGCAGTGAATAATAGATGCACATATGATACTTATTCATTTTTTAGACGCAACTAAAAATATTTTTTTGCTTTAATAATAATTATATTTGTTGCATCAAATATATTTGTATTATATATTTAAACAATCATATAGAAAAACAGAAGATTCAGAAGGAGATGTTTAAATTCAGGAAAAGTATTAAAATAAACTCAGCAAGGATATCAGATAAGCTTTCTGGCCTTATTCCCGGACAAAAAGCAAAGGTGACCAACATATCCCGTAATTGCCAGGGCATCGAGCGACGGAGGTTGATGGACCTTGGTTTTATTCCGGGTTCAGAAGTAGAGGTAGCCTTGAAATCTCCTTTCAGAGATCCTACTGCATACCATATAAAAGGTGCTATGATTGCCCTGCGTGACAGTCAGGCCGATCTGATCAGTATCGAGCCTGCTTAATCCATGACTAAATCTTCTGTCTCATATAACCTCGAAGGGCATCCCTGCGCCCATTGCCCGGTACACAGTAAGGAAAATCTCAAAAAACTAGGGATCGATACTGAGAAGGCAGATTTTGTAGTTGCCCTTGCAGGAAACCCAAATACCGGAAAAAGTACGGTCTTTAATGCCCTTACGGGTTTAAAACAGCACACAGGTAACTGGACTGGTAAAACCGTAACACGATCTGAAGGAAGCTATACATTTCATGGTAATAAGTACAAGATCGTTGACTTGCCCGGTACATATTCACTGATCTCATCAAGCAAGGAGGAAGAAATCGCAAGGAATTTCCTGCTGTTTACCAGACCGGATGTCACTGTTGTTGTCGTTGATGCCTCACGTTTGGAAAGGAATCTGAATCTTACCATCCAGGTTCTTGAGATCACTTCCAGGGTGATTATTTGTGTGAACCTGATAGATGAAGCAGATAGAAATGGCATATCCATTGATAAGAAAAGTCTGTCCAGGGATCTGGGAGTGCCAGTAGTATTAACAAATGCCCGGGATAAAGTTGGACTGGCTGAATTAATAAGCACCATTGAAGCGCTGGCTAAGAATCCGGATCCTGTCAAGTCAAGGCATATACAACGGGTATCTGAAGAAGTTGCAGCGCCGATCCAAACCCTCAGTTCAACGATTACAAAAGCATATCCACAACTCCCCAACACAAGGTGGCTTGCCCTGAGATTACTTGATCGGGATAAGGGCCTGATCAATTCATTTAAGAATGGAGAATTTGAATCAATTTTAGAATACGAGGATGATAATACTGGTAAAAAAAATCCAGTTTCCAAAGATGGCAAATATGCGGAAGTTGTAATTACTGAAGCAAGTACCCTGCGAAATAATCTCGACATCAATTTTCACGACCGGCTTACCGAAGATATATATGCAGAAGCAGCCGCAATCGCTGAAAAAGCTGTTAACAGGAAAGGAGAGAAAAAGAAAGTTTCCATTGATGGAATACTTGATGGTATTCTCATTCACCGTTTCTGGGGTTTCCCCGCCATGTTCATCCTTTTCGCCCTGATGTTCTGGATAACCATTACCGGTGCAAATTATCCTTCCTCCTGGCTTTATACCCTGCTTATCGATAATGGATATCAGATCCTCAAAGATGGAGCAGCTGCTATAAATATACCATGGTGGATAAGCGGTCTATTTATAGATGGCATGTACCTTGCCACGGCATGGGTTATCAGCGTGATGCTCCCTCCTATGGCCATTTTCTTTCCACTATTTACTTTATTGGAAGATTTTGGGTATTTGCCCCGTGTTGCATTCAACCTGGACCACATCTTCAAGAAAGTCGGAGCACATGGGAAACAATCCATGACCATGATGATGGGATATGGATGTAATGCAGCCGGTGTAATTGCTACACGGATTATTGACTCACCCAGAGAAAGGCTCATTGCAATCATTACAAATAACTTTGCTATTTGCAACGGACGCTGGCCTACACAGATCCTGGTTGCATCGTTATTCATAGGAATGATGGTACCGGCTCATCTTGCCGGGGTGGCATCAGCATTATCTGTCGTTGGAGTTGCTGTATTTGGCATCGTACTTACATTCTTAGTATCCTGGGGGCTATCGCACTCAGCACTGAAAGGAGAAGCTTCAGTATTCAGCCTTGAACTTCCACCCTACCGGCCTCCAAAGATCCTGCAGACTTTATACACTTCATTGATTGACAGAACTATGTTCGTCTTATGGCGTGCCATAGTATTTGCATTACCTGCAGGGGCCATAATCTGGCTTATATCCAATGTCACCATCAGTGGACAGCCCGTTGCGATCCATATGATCGATTTCCTGGATCCACTCGGATGGCTGATGGGACTGAACGGAGTGATCCTGGTGGCATATATAGTTGCTATCCCTGCCAATGAAATTGTAATTCCCACGATCCTCATGTTGATTGTACTTGTAACCGGTATCCAGGGTTTTGGAGAAGGCACCGGCGTGATCTTCGAGATAGATTCCCTGAGCTCACTTAAAAATTTGCTTAATACAGGTGGCTGGACCTTATTAACCGCTGTTAACCTGATGTTATTCAGCCTGGTGCACAATCCCTGCAGCACCACAATATACACAATTTACAGAGAGACCGGCAGTGTTAAATGGACCGCTGTATCTACGTTCCTGCCTGTGATAATGGGGATTTTAATGACAGTTCTTGTGGCCTTCGTTTGGAGGCTGTTTTAGTCAATAAAATCACAAATGACAAATATGGAGTTGCTACAATAATTCGGACACATAGTTAAGCAGCTATACTAATATTTAATAATTGTTTTTCATATTCTTCTGGGGATAAATATCCCAGAGTTGAATGTTTCCTTTTACGGTTATACCAGATTTCGATATATTCAAATACAGCTAACTTAGCTTCCTGTCTTGTTTTGAATTCACAGTGATATATCATTTCTGTTTTGATTGATTTAAAGAAGCTTTCAGCTACCGCATTATCCCAGCAATCTCCTTTTCTGCTCATACTTC
>JBHOSY010000111.1:0-16095 GCA_042584165.1 Bacteroidota bacterium
TACTAAGGTCCTCAGGGTTCTGAAATACACAAATATTGAATTGGTTTTGAGATTTCTCGAATTAAGATAGTCCTCATAACCTTTCAAGAACTTGTAATCCACATCAAACAATTTAAGATCCTTTTCCTTGCGGTATTTCTTAATTGAGTTTAGTGTAGCTTGAAAAACATCAGCATAGCCCTCCTGGGTGCTATTCTTTAATGTCTTTATATGTTGATCAAAGAATTTAAACAGTGTGGTCCTCTGGTTAATGCCTTTAAACTTGCGCTCGAATACTTCAAATGAAAATGGCCGGTCCTCGTTATCAAATGATTCAATGATTTTATTCGCTTTTGATTGTTTTGCATTTAAGATATTATTGTGTGCAGTCCGTTTTTTGTATCCCTTATCGAACCGATCAAAGTCTGTATTCCATTGATTCGGTCGGCACTTGAAGCCAGTTGCAAAATATTTGCGTTTCCTTAGATGTGTTACCCTAATCATAATGGGGTGTTTGCCGTCTGAAAGGGCCTTACTTTTAAATAGAATAATCTTGACCTGTGCCATATTTCTAGTTTACACATATTGGGCCTCTCAATAGCCCGGTTTACACATAGTTTACACAAATATAGTAAATAAATATAAAACAATAAAATTTAAAATGTGGTTATTTGGCTGAATTTCAATGATTTAGTATATTAATGTAACTTAATAAAACCCATCAAATATTGCATGGGGTGCAAGAGGTCGCTGGTTCGAATCCAGTCACCCCGACTTCGCCCGCCGAAGTTACGTAGTAACGAAGGCGGGCTTTTGCTATTAATAACCTTTCTCATTTATCACATTTTCTTCATAATCAACCTTCGGCGGGCTCCGTCAGGCAGGCCTGCCTGCCACCGAAATGGCCAACACATCCGCAGGCAGGCCCGACAAACCCAAAAAACGACAGAGTGAGCGCAACGAACAGGATTTTTGATTTTAATCGACTCCCCCTAATGAATCACCGAAGGTAATCCAGACAACTGTTCATCATTAAAACAAAGACGCGAGAAGACCAACGAGCACAACAAGCAGAGATTTTGGTTTATTCGGCCTCCTCTAATGGATCACCGAAGTTTATCCAGTCATTTAATTACTCCTTTCCCCCCAATGTCACTTCGAGCAACGCGAGAAGGACGTTGAGGTTTGGTAAGTCCATCAACATCCTGCTTTGCAGTGATATTAAGGAGGAGGGAAAATCTTTGATATTGAGTGAGAGATATACTAAAAATAAAACTGGAGAGATTGAGGGTTACACCAGGGTAAATCTGACTAAACTGCTCCCTGTAAACATTTAATCCTGGGCTAGTATGAGATTTAAAATTTATCGATCGCTCAGGAAATTCCCCGCTATTTTCTAACTTCATGCCATCCAATTTTTTGAATAAAACAAACTACAACTGATATGAAACGACGAAACTTTTTAACCGCATCTGTCCTGGCTGGTTCTGGGGCCATGTTTTCATCTTTTACACCAAAAAAAACTGACCAGCAGCTTTTGGAGTGGATCCAATTTAAGTTTGTAACCAATGCAAAACGTGGGAAACTCGAAGATTTCCTTGGAGATGTTGTTGTACCCGGTTTAAATAAACAGGGTTGCAGCCCCATTGGCGGATTCCGTCCCATGTACGGTGCCCATGGTGGGGATTTATTTATGCTGATCCCTCATAAATCATTTGATTCAATGCTCAATGCATGGAACAACCTTGTTGAAGACACTGCTTTTGCAAAAGCTGCGGATTCTTCCATAAATGATCCACTGTACTATCGCATGGAATCCAGTCTTATGCTTGCATTCGAGGATTTACCTACTATCGAGGTCCCTGAAAATATCAAGGGAAAACAGGGAAG
Organism: Bacteroidota bacterium; assembly: GCA_042584165.1. Classification (GTDB taxonomy): domain Bacteria; phylum Bacteroidota; class Bacteroidia; order Cytophagales; family Cyclobacteriaceae; genus JBHOSY01. The sequence continues at coordinate 1,870 of JBHOSY010000111.1, forward strand.
AATTTTTGAAATACGGACATATGAAAGTCACAACAGGCTTAAAGGAAAGCTGAAGGTTGAGATGTTCAATGATGGTGGAGAAATTGCTCTATTCAAGAAAACGGGTTTAAATCCCGTGTTTTTCGGAGAAACGATAGTAGGTCCGCTTATGCCAAACCTGACCTATATGTTGGGATTTGAAAACATTGATCAAAGAAATGCTAACTGGCCGGTATTTGGAGGGAGCGATGAATGGAAAAAAATGAGCAGTAATCCGAGATATGCTGAAACTGTTTCCAATATTACAGATAATATTCTGACAGCAGCTTCATTCTCGCAGATATAAGTGGGATTTTAGATTGTAGGACCGAGTGTTGAGAAATGATCCGGGCTCCTTCGCTAAAGCTTCGGCGACAGCGTGTGGATCATTTTAACGAGGTGCCAGCTTGCAGGGGAGGTAATTGATCGCTGATTGCTGAATGCGTGACGGAATAAAGAATCGGGCGAGCTTCCCTGGTCTTGAAGACCGAAGGTTCTTCGGGCCAATCTCGTTCGGTTTATTTTTATGCATCTTGCTTTGTTCAAAACTGATGCTTAATAGAAGTCACGAGCCGGGGAAGCTCACACCAGAGAGGATTGGGGAATCAGGGATCGGACCGTTAGAATGACCAATTATTTTGATGATTCCACTATAGAATAATTCTCGGATTTCGTTATTATGTTCTGAATTTTAACGGTCCGACTGCTTTATTGAAACGGGCTTAAGGTTCCGGTTGGTAAGTTTCTTCCTCTTCACAAATTTGGTGTATTCTTTCAAAAACACCTTTTTCAGCTTTGGATTACTGAATACTTCCTTCTTTTCCATGATCAATCTTTACTAATTGAACAAAATATATAACGCCAATATACTAAAATGGTTTATATACCGATAACTATTCATTTACATAAATAGTTCAACCAGCACAGCCAAACCTACCCCTGCCAGTGAGATCAATGCCTTGAGCAGGCTGAACCGGTGACCCGGATTCGATTCAAAAAATATGGTAGTAGATATATGCAAAAAACTACCACTCACAATAGCAAAAAGAATGGCCTTGCTTTGATCGCTTATCAGGTTTTGATGGATCAGCCATTCACTTGTTGCCAGTCCTAACGGTGAAGCCAGTGCAAATATTGTAAGATATATAAATGAAATACTTTTATTCCCGGTATAATAAATCAGGAATGTTACCAGGGCAAATGCGGCCGGGATTTTATGAATGATAATACCAAACATGATCCCCTCCGCATGATGATGTCCGGGATCTTCTGAAGGATTTGTTACGATGGTACCTTCAAGGAACGAATGAAGGCATAATCCGATCAACAACATCCATGGAGAGAACCCTCCTCCTGATTTTTTAAAATTCGAATTCTTATGAATATGACCATGCTCAACTCCAGAGGAGAATGACTCCAGTAATAACTGAAGGAAAAAACCTATTATCACAAAACCACCAATCCTGGCAAAATATGGATAAACGTTGTAAACCTCCGGTAAGATATGAATGATGGTAATTGCAAAAAGATATGATCCCGCAAAAATCAGGATATTGGAAAACTGTTTCTGATCGAACTTCGGGAAAACGAAGTACGCAAATCCTCCCAGAATTGCAGACAGGAACAATATGATCATTTTAAATACCATACTTTTTTACTTCTCCAATAAGAAAATCATTCTTTCTGATTTCTCAGGCATATATTCATTTAACTGATAATCACCAAAAATCTTCAGTTGTTTTAATCCTGCCCTTGTAAAATATTCCATAAACTCGAGTCGTCTGATAGCTTTTACCCGTTCCTGGAAATGATATTGCCTGCCATTATCCTCAATTTCAATATCCTTTAATATGTATTCATCTGAACTGAAAGTTTTTGTGATATAGAATTTGATGCCGTCAATCTGTTTCTCTTCTTCAGGAATAAGATTATGCACTACAGTATAAGGATTCAGAAAATCAATCAACATTTTGCCACCGGATTTTAAAGCTTTTGCTGCAGCAATTACCACTTGTGCATTTTCTTCTTTCGTTTCAAAATAACCAAAACTGGTGAACATGTTAAATATGTAATCAAAACAGCAGGCACAGAATTCCATTCTCATATCATGTATATGAAAATGAAGGCGATCATTTTCAGCTTTCCTGGCTTCTTCTAAACTTTCCTTTGACAGATCAATCCCTGTAACCTGGTATCCTTTCTGATTAAGATATATTGAATACCTCCCTTTTCCACAGGCCAAATCCAGGATTTGATCGTTTTTCCCTGGTTTTAAATATTCCGTTAGAATATCAATAAATTGTCTCGCCTCTTCAAAATCCCTGTGTTTATAGAGAACATGATAGTACCTGGAATCAAACCATTCCCCGAACCATTCTCTTCTGGTTCCCATCGAAAAGTCAGTTTTGTTCAATGATTGTTGATCGTACACCTTCAGTTATAAAAGTTTTTAATTCGCCATTTTCATCAGCATATATAAGATAAGCATCAAGATCATCCTGTGCTTTCAGTATTTCCTTTGATTTTTCCAGTCCAAGCACCATGAAAGCAGTTGCATATGCATCTGCATACATACAATCATCTGTTATTACCGAAGCACTCAACAAGGAATGTTGTACTGGAAATCCTGTAAATGGACTAATTGTATGTGCATACTTCTTCCCATCTTTTACATAAAAATTCCGGTAATTTCCGGAAGTTGCGATGGACTTATTATCTATACCAATAACTGTCATTATTTTCCGTTCCAGATATTCGCCAGTCGGATCTTCAACACCTGTAGTCCATGGAACTCCACGGTCATTCACCCCTTTGCAGGAAATTTCTCCACCAATTTCCACAAGATAATTTTCAATCTCCAGATTTTCCAGAAAATCTCCCACTACATCCACACCATAACCTTTGGCAATTGCACTGAAATCAAGCTGTATCCCAATATCCGGTTTATGTACAGAGGTTTCATTAAATCGAATATTATCAAATCCGATATACTGCATTAATGAATCGATAATGTTACTTTCCGGTAACTCTGATTCAACCGGGCCAAAACCCCATGCATTAACAAGTGGCATAATGGTTGGATCGAAAGCACCATTTGATACATTGTAAACATTCCGGCTTGCGACTAAAACCGGATAAAAGTATGGTAATTTAAATTTGTGAACAGTATCACGGTTAAACCGGGATATCTCTGAACCGGGAATATATGTTGACAATGCCATATTCCAAATATCCAGCAAAGAATCAATTTTTTCCTGGTACGATACTCCATCATGATCCAGATATATGATATTATAATAAGTTCCCATTGTCATGCCCTGAAAACTCACTTTTTCAGCATCCTTGTCTCCCTGTCGGAATTTCCATACAGCAAAAACAACAATGATCAGGATAACCGGATAAAGCCGATTTTTCTGAAAAATCTGTCTCACTTTCAAAATTTCGGGCAATTTACATCTTATTTGTGAAATAAGTTTTTGAATGATTACTTTAGTGCAAATAAGCCAAATCAATGCGCGAAGATTATTTGAGTGGAGACAAACATTATCTGAGTACGACCGACAGGGAGTTAGAAAAGGTACTCAGGCCATTGGTTTTTGAGGAATTTGTGGGGCAGGAGAAAGTCGTTGATAATCTCAAGATTTTTGTTGAAGCAGCACAAAAACGTGATGAAGCACTTGATCATGTACTGCTCCATGGCCCTCCCGGTTTAGGAAAAACCACATTATCCTATATCATTGCAAATGAGTTAGGTTCTACCATCAGGGTCTCTTCCGGACCTGTCCTTGATAAACCAGGAGATCTGGCTGGACTACTAACAAATCTGGAGGAAAAAGATGTCCTTTTCATCGATGAGATCCATCGCCTGAATCCAGTCGTAGAAGAATATCTCTATTCAGCAATGGAGGATTACAAAATTGATATTTTGCTGGATGCAGGGCCCCATGCAAGATCAGTACAAATTAATTTAAGCCCATTTACATTAATAGGAGCAACTACCCGTGCCGGATTGTTGACCTCCCCCCTGAGAGCAAGGTTTGGAATCAATTCCAGACTCGAATATTATGATGCTAATCTTCTGACTAAAATACTGCTTCGATCTGCCCGGATTCTCAATACACCAATCGATCAAAACGCCGCCCCGGAAATCGCCCGAAGAAGCCGCGGAACTCCCCGGATTGCTAACAACCTCCTCCGGAGAACACGTGATTTTGCTGAGATAAAGGGAAAGGGAATTGTTACACTGGATATAGCTGAAATGGCATTAAAGGCCCTTGAGGTTGATCAGAACGGCCTGGATGATATGGATAACAGGATCCTGAGTACTATTATCGAAAAATTCAAAGGTGGACCGGTTGGATTAAGCACCATTGCAACAGCCTGCAGTGAAGAGGCTGAAACCATTGAAGAAGTTTATGAACCTTTTCTGATCAAAGAGGGATATATTAAAAGGACCTCCCGTGGCCGTGAAGCAACAGAACTTGCCTATAAACATCTGAATATTCCCACCCCCGGGAAAACCGGAACACTATTCGAATAAAATGACATCACGTGCAAACGAGCAAGCAAGCAGGATAGTGAAAAACATTGCCAGAGGGCTTGGATTTGACTTTTGTGGAATATCCCGGGCTGAATTCCTCGAAAACCAGGCACCAAAACTTGAGCATTGGCTTTCGCAGGGTTATTCTGGTAAGATGACCTACATGGGAAATCATTTTGATAAGAGATTAGATCCAACATTACTGGTACCAGGAGCAAAGTCAGTAGTCAGCCTGATGTATAATTACTATCCGGATGAAAAAATGAATTTGAATAGTGATTATAAAATATCTCAATATGCTTATGGTAAAGATTACCATAACGTCATAAGGAAAAAGCTTAAATCGTTTATTACTCGTATAAAAGAACAAATTGGTGAAACTGTTGGCCGGGGTTTTGTTGATTCTGCACCGGTAATGGAAAGAGCCTGGGCTATGAAAAGTGGACTTGGATGGACTGCAAAAAACACCCAGGTCATCAATCGAAAAATGGGTAGCTTTTTTTTCCTTGCTGAACTTATCATTGATCTCGAGCTGGTCCCTGATGACCCGGTCAAGGATCATTGTGGTACCTGTACACGGTGTATAGATGCATGCCCTACCAATGCTCTTCAATCCTATATGCTTGATGCCTCAAAATGCATATCATACCTCACTATTGAACTGAAAAATCAAATACCCGATCAATTTGAAGGAAAAATGAATGGATGGATCTTTGGCTGTGATATTTGTCAGGATGTATGTCCGTGGAACAGGCATGCAAAATCCCATAAAGAAATGGCCTTTAATCTAAATCCTGATATTAAAAATATGACCAATTCTGACTGGGAGGAGATTACGGAAGAAATATTCGAAACACTCTTTAAAGGAAGTGCGGTAAAACGCACAGGATTTAAGGGGCTGAAAAGAAATATTAAATTCACAAAAGTCAGACCATGAAACCATTGCTATGTAAAGCATAGTCCTTTCATATATTCCCCTGAGGGGATCAATTCCATCTGTACAATTTGTATTCATTAAATTTTTCAAAACCTCGGAGAGATTTCATTTAGAAATCCCTTGATCCGTACTAATTGATTGTTATGGGTTCCTAAAAAAGGTATTATTTATTCATACTTTCGCCAGGCTCCCAATACTATTCCCGATACTGAAAATGCAATAAGGGCTTTCCCGGAATCGATCAAGGTCAAACCGAATGGTTTGAATGAAAATATGTATAAAGTACTTACTTCTGCAAATGTGAATCCAATCCAGCAAAGAATTGCCAGTCGAAGGCCGGCCATAGCACTGTCAATATCTAATGCTTTAAATAAGGCCGCAAGTACATAGTTAGTAATTAACGCAGTAATGATGGCTATGATATACGGTGTTATATTCCTTTCTGCAAAGTCTGCTTCAGTAAATTGATTGAAATCCATCCAGGATTGTGCAAATACACCATACCATACTACAGCAATAAGCTGGTATGCCACAACAAGAATTATTATTGCCAACCAGTTGATTTTTTGTTTTTCCATGCTTCAATAGGTTTGTTTAATTGCTCAAGATAGTAAAAGAACATGTATAATCAATAATTGGGATAGGCTATGATCCAAGTTTACTGTTCTTAATCTGAAGTTCTCCTGAAATCCAGATTAAAGAAATGAAAATCCGGATTGGGAAGATCAATCTTGAATCCGGTTATTTTCCCATACGAATCCATTGAAAAAGTGATATATCCTTCAGGCAGGTATTCATCTCTAAACTTTATCTGGAAGGTATCATGATGCCAGTGAATCATGTCACCTGTAAAAAGGGCTGCTGTGGGTTCTAAAGTCAATTTCAAGATATCATTTCTAAGTTCAACAGTAGCTTCTCCATACATAATATCATTATAGATACCTACATAATCTGCAATTGGTAAAGAAGGCTGTGTTCCTTCGACCCTGGATGAGATCCTTTCGTTCCTGGCCTCTTCCTCTATCGATGCCCCGATTGACACATACTCAAGGAAAGTTTCTGACCAGTCTGCTGGTTCGTCTTTCAACATAAGGTCCAGTAGGTAGTAGACCAATGCCTGTGGAAGTCTGCTCATACTGTTTGTCAGAATAACAAAACCAAAATTCTCCTCTGGTACAAGTGCAATCTTACTGATATACCCCGGCATGCCTCCTCCATGTTCAAGAATTTTATGCCCGGCATAATCATAGGTGTTCCAGCCAAGTGCATATCCCCTGGATTGGGTCCCGTTCAGTTTTTGAAATTCTGATAATCCCCTGATCAAATGTGGATATGTGAGCTTTTCAATAGTTTCAGCTCCAAGAATTTTCTTATTATTCCAGCGACCATTGTTTAGAAACATTTCTATCCAATGACTCATATCTTCTACTGTTGAAAAGACAGAGGCTGCCGGATTTCCAACAGGAAAAGTATAGTTGATTTTCTTCCCATCGAGGTGAGGATATGCAATGGTAAAATGATCCTTTAAATCACCGGAACTTGTTACAGTATTTATCATCTGAAGTGGATAAAGAAATCTTTCATACAGGAAATCAGACCAGCTTTGCCCTGTAACGGTTTCAATAATTTCACCTGCCAGTATATACATACAATTTTGATACCCGTACTCCCTTCTGAAATCATTTATTACTGGTAAGTATTTCATTCTATTAACAACCTCGTTCATTGAGTAACTGGATTCATACCATAGAAGATCACCGTAAAAAGTACCCAATCCTGATCGGTGAGAAAGTATGTCCTCAATATTTAGATGCTTTGAAATAAATGGATCAGAAAGTTCAAAGTCGGGTATAATCTCAATAACTCTGGTATCCCAATTGATTTTCCCCTCTTCAACCAGAATGCCAATTGCGGCTGCAGTAAAGGCTTTTGTTAATGATGCAATATTAAAAACTGTATTCGCAACCATCTTTTCCTCATTTTCCACATCCGACCAGCCAAATTCATTTTTGTAAATGGTTTCATTGTCTTTGATAATGGCAATCGACAATCCAGTAACTTTAAATTCTGAAACGGCCTTTTTTATGTAACGATCCAGCCCTTTGCTATCAAGCTCCTGAGAAAGTAATGTTAACGGAGAATTAAATAATAAAAGAAAGATAACTGCGCGTACACTTTTACCTGTAGATTCCATATAATCCTAATCAGTTGTCTTCATAATTTGGATCAATTACTATACCAAGATTAGGGTCCCTGATCAGAGTATTTAATAAATCAGTATCAAATTCTTCCGGGTCCCAATCATCTTCTAATATGTCCATGAACCTGTTGCGCTCGGGATGTTTATCGTCTTTCAAGACTTCCAGCAACAATCCATACCCGGTCAAGCCACCACAATTTTCAGGAGGTGCATTCCGATTTCCACCTATACATATTGGATATAACAGTCCCGATCCTTTTTCATGGTTTTCGACAGTAATGGTGTGCTCCCACCGGTCTCTCATGTCATATATATAAGTGAACTTCGTTCCGGATGCCAGGTTAAGGTCTCTGAGTTTAATATCATCGAATTTTTTAATATCTGTCGGTATACCATTATCAGAAAGTTTGAGGCCATATGCTTCATTATTTATTCTGAACTCAGATAAATGAATGCCGTACCAATCAAACATATAATTAATTACACTACCAAGATCTTTTACATTATAGGAATCATTTACCTTGAATCGCCTCCAGATCCCGGGTTCAATTCCCTCAATTTCAACCAATAATTGATACACCCCTGCCATTTTCTTTAACCATAATTTCAATTCGCCCATTCAGGCACTGAAAAGTCTCTAATTGGAGAATACCTTGGATAAGTTTCATAAACATCACCGTCACCTGTCATTCGAGGATCTCCTGTTTCTACTAGATAACTTTCAAATTTTGTCCGCAAATCTAACAATACCTCTCTGAATTCGGAATGATCTGCTAAATTCTTAATACATCCCGGGTCATTAACTATATCATATAGTTCTTCTGAAGATCTTCTGGCAGTAGCCAATTGATGGTAGAAATCAATTTCAGGTTCATCTTTGTGCATGTAAATAAAGCTCAATCCGTAGTCATCTATATCATGGTATCCACCAGCATCTCCTTCCCAACTTATTTTTTCCGGCTTTAATCGTGTTGGTGTTCCGGCTGGCAATCTTTCAGGTTTGAAGTTCCTTATGTACAGGTATTCTCTTGCCCGCATGGCTCGAATTGGATAGCTGTGATTGTTCCATCTGGAACTTGAATGTCGTTCCCGACCAGAAAAAACGGCCCTCCTGGATTCGTCGATCCATCCCCCCATTTCAGAATTAAAAATATTCACCAGACTTTTTCCCTCAATCGGATAATCGCCGGAAAAGCTTGTACCTGTGACTTCCAGGATTGTTGGAGCCAAATCAATCAGGCTGACCAGATCATGAACTGTTCTGCCACCATGTACCTTATCCCCCCATCTGATGGCAAGTGGCATATGAATTCCGTATTCGTAACAATTCGCTTTCGCCCTGGGATAAGGCATCCCGTTATCAGATGTAACAATAATTACTGTATTATCCAGATGGCCGGAATCCTCGAGAGTTTCAATCATTTTTCCTAAATGCTCGTCAAACCACTGAATTTCGTACATATAATCCAGCATATCCTGCTGTGTTTCCAGGGTGTCAGGAAGGAAAGAAGGAACCTTAACTTTTCCGGGATCCATACCATTTTTCGATCCAATGCCAATAGAATATCTTCTGTGGGGTTCAGAAGCTCCATACCAGAAGCAGAAAGGCTGTTTAGTTTCCCTGTCTTTTAGAAAAAGCAAGAAATTTTCAGTGTAATCAGTGTTTCTGATAAATTCCGGTGGATCCAACGTAGCTTCACTATACACATCGCCAGCAGGATTTCTCTTTCTCCCTGAAATATCCCACCTGCCTGGTCCCCAGCCTTTTCCAGTATATCCCACGTGATAACCTGCTTCTTCAAGGAGATCAGTAAACAGTGTGTATTTTACAGGAAACGAACAGGCATGTGAACCGGCTTCTTCAAGCTGCCAGATATACCTGCCAGTAAGCATGGCTGCCCTGGAAGGACTGCATCCAGGAGCTGCACTGAAGGCATTGGAAAATAAAATACCTTCCCTGGCAATCCTGTCAAATGCAGGTGTCTCAATAGCGTCACAACCATAAGCTGATGCGTGTTCCCAGGATTGATCGTCAGATATAGCCAGTAACACATTGGGTCTTACCGTGTTCTTATCTGGACTTTTGCATCCACTGATCCAGTTGGATGTCGCAGGAATAAGTATTAATAATATCTGTCTGAATAACTTCATTACTTGGAATATGTAAAAAATGAATGTTAATTTTTAATCCTGGCATATGCCCTCACAGAAAAGGAACCCATCCCTTTTATCTTAAGAGGTAAAGCTGAAAAATCAAACTCTTCGTCAGAAATCCGATTCAAGCTGCACAAATGTTCGACTATGAATATCTTATTCTTAAGTAATATAGAATGAACCGGTCGCCTGTTCCCTTTAGTATCATCAATATTATATGAATCAATTCCCACCAGTTTAACCTGCTGTTCTTCCAGATATTGTGCTGCAGATTCCGTCAAATAAGGGTGATCCCTGAAATAAGTATCGGTTCTCCAGAACCGATCCCAACCCGTGTGAATCAGAACGGCTTTTTCCTTCAGATTATACTCTTTAAATACACTTTCATTAATCTCAATACCCTGTTGATGTGGAACTGAGATCAACACGCCCTTAATATCAACAAGTTGGTCAACAGTGGTCTCTGACAGGTCTTTTCCCTCTTCATACCTGTGAAAGGGAGTATCAATATATGTACCTGTATTCCCGACCATTTCAATTTTCCCGATATGGAATGAGGTCCCGCTTATATATCGTTTTGCAGATTCTTCCCGACTCCAGAAATCACAAATCCCTGATGGAGGTAATCCATCGTATGTTATCATACCATCCTCGATATTATGACTTAGATCGATGTATTGATATTCCATCTTTTTACGTGTTCAAAGTGTTATAAAGGTAGAAAAAAATGTACATTGATGCCGGATTCCAAATTTTAGCATATGGATTCAATTCAGCATAGCTTTGATAAAATCATGATGTTATGAAGAATTCGATTTTATTTTTCGTGGTCTGTTTTATTTTCCTGATGGGACACTATTTATCTGCCCAGGAAGTAGAAAAATTGTACACCGGCAGGGGATACTGGTTTGAGGAACAGCATGAGAGATACCAGGCGATTCTGAATAAAAAAGAGGCCGATCAGATATTATCAGCTGCTGAAGAACAGTGGTTTGATGATTTTCACGCTTATCTAAAAGATTATTTTTCCAGATTAAGTGAAATAGAAAAAGAAAAGTATTTCACTAACAAGACAACATGGGATGCAGAGAGGGAAGGAATAATAATTGAACAGGAAAAAATAGAATCACCTCCGGATGAGACAGAATCCCTGGATGTTCTGGAGACGAACGTGAAAGGGATACAGCCCGGAAAGAAGTACCTCATGTATAACGGGCTTTATGGTTTTTTATATGGGATGGGTCTCGTTGCTATAATAGAACCCATGGATGCTACTGTACTGGCTATACCGCTTGCCACCACAGGTTTAGGTCTTTTATGGCCTGTATTGAACAGCAAAAGATATGAGAGTATCCCATATAATTCAGTACTTCTTGCCCGGCACGGAAAATTTATGGGAGGTATCCATGGTCTTGCAGTGGGACTCTCAGCCTTTGGAACCGAAAGCACATATTCCGGTAAAGGAATAGTTGCACTGGGGATCCTGGGCAGCATGGCCGGATCAGAGATTGGTTATCAAATGGGCAAACGAAAAGACTGGACGGAAGGTCGTGTTGCAACCTATAAGCATTACGGTGTACTTATTCCACTATTAAACTTTTTTACCCTTGCCGGATCGCGTGTTGATGATCCCCGGATATATGGTGGTGCCACACTGATTTCAGGGGCAGCAGGGTATTGGATAGGTGACAAGGTAGCCGATCATTTTGATAATACCCGGGGTGATATACTCGCATTAGGTAGCTTTACAGCATTATCATCGATGTTGACTATCGCTTTTATTGATTTTGACCGAACAACAGATATTTTTGTACCCATCTCAGGGGCCATTGCCGGAACAGTAGCTGGCCATATTATTTTAAAGAATAAGAAACTAACAGCTAAAGAAGGATGGCGTGTGAATTATGTAACAGGGGCAGGAGTTTTGCTCGGATTAGGCATAGCTGTCATTACCAGTAGTGAAAGCGAACATCATGCACCTTTTCTGATCCTGCCAGCCGTTGGCGGTGGATTGGGGTGGTATGGTATGCTGAATTCCTCCCTTAATGAGCGTGGGAATTCCACGACCAGTGATACCAGTAAATGGAGTTACCTCTCAGTTGATTTTACTCCTGAAAATTATTACTTCAACAAATCAACGTGGAAATTACAATCAGAAACCTTTAATCCCGGTCTTCCGGTCATCGGGTTGAATTACAATTTCTGATCTGGGATTACAAATGCCTATTTCTCAGACCCACAATATACAGGTAATATTGAATGCAAGTATTTGACGTTGATTAAAAAAATCATATCTTTGCAATCCGTTTTTGGTTGATTGTATTCATTTCAATTATGTACGCAATAGTAGATATAGCAGGAAAGCAGTTCAAAGTAACACAAGATCAGCAAATTTTCGCTCCTAAAATGGAGGGAGATGCTGGCGCTTCCGTAGAATTCGACAACGTATTGTTGGTCGATAATGATGGAAAAGTTAAGGTAGGTTCTCCAGTAATAAAAGGTGCTAAAGTAACCGCTGAGATCCTTGAACATCAGAAAGGAGACAAAGTGATCGTCTTTAAAAAGAAGAGAAGAAAAGGCTTCAAAGTGAAGAATGGTCACAGACAGGAATTTACCAAACTTCTTATAAAAGACATTAAAAACTAATAAGCCATGGCACATAAAAAAGGAGCCGGTAGTTCAAGGAACGGTAGAGAATCCGAAAGTAAACGACTTGGTGTTAAAATATATGGTGGACAGGTTGCCAGAGCAGGGAATATCCTTGTTCGCCAGAGAGGCACCACACATCATCCGGGAGATAATGTAGGTATGGGCAAGGATCACACCCTGTTTGCACTTGCTGATGGAAAAGTGATCTTTAAGAAAGGCAGGAAAAACCGTTCTTTTGTTACAGTTGAACCGGTTGAAGCGTAAGAAAAGAAATTTAAATACTTTATGAAAGCACAGATATAATATCTGTGCTTTTTTTGTTTCTAGAAGGGATTTACTTTAAAAGTGCAATAGCTATTCTTCTTATGCCCTCAAGCCGGGTCGCTTATGCTGAAGCATCAGCGTGAGCTACTCAGATTTTTAAAGAACTGTAATTGAATACTGCGAAATGGCGGGTAGTCCCGGACAAACGGCGCTGCGCCGTAGGCAAGCCTTTGGCGCTTAGGAAGGTGGTTGATTTAAAACCTCGGGCTCACCCGGGGCAGATCAATTGTGTCCCGTTGGGGCTATTGGATATCTTTTAGACTGATTAAAATCTATTAATGTTTTTTAAAAGAAGCTATAGTTTGCTATTTGATTGAAAAAAGATGTGATCACAGTTGGTTCAAGAATTATACTGAAAACAATCCCGAAAATAGCTCCGTAAAAGTGTGCATCATGATTGATACTATCAGTCATTCTTCTTCCCTGATAATATGAGTAAAGTAAAAACAGGATTCCGAAAATAAATCCGGGCATGCAAATAGCAAAAAACAGGCATAATTTGGCAGTGGGGTAAAATAATATTGAAGCAAAGACCGCGGCACTGACGGCTCCTGATGCCCCAAGGGAGTTATAATTCGAATTATTCCTGTATTTTAAAAATGTAGGGATATCTGCCACTATCATTCCCCCGAAGTACAATACGAGAAAATAAATCGTTCCGATTGAACCAAAATAGTTTGTAAATACTTGCTCAAGTACGGTACCAAAAAAATAAAAGGTGATCATATTGAACGCCAGGTGAATGTAATTGCTGTGTATAAACCCGGACGTCACAAAACGATAGTATTGATTCTTATGATTTACCATGTATGGATTCATCATCCATGCGCTCAAACGATCTGAATTGTTCCATCCATAAATACTGGTGACTACAGTTATAATGATTATAATTATGCTAATCGACATATTGTTTTATTAAACCTGAGATCCTGCAAATGAGTATTATTTTTATGATGTATTTCCCATTTCATTGAATTAATCTTGAAAGTATTTATAATTATTTTTCCCGTGATACCAGAAAATCAATTAAAGTCTTAAGATCTGATTTCCGATCATCATTTACGCCTATTAATTCAAGATTATTATATCCTTTTATAAAGAATTCATTCATTTTATCCTCTGTTATCTTTCTGATACCAGTTTGTGAATAGATATCCATCACTGCCTTCACTTTTTCCCCGGGGTCAAACTCTTTCAGACTGATCCAACTCTTCAGTTCTATCAATTGTTCATCATTGGCTTTCCCCAGGGCGTTGATCAATAAAAAGGTCTTTTTATTCGAGATTATATCACCTCCTACCAGTTTCCCAAGTTTATCAGTTTCTCCATAAACATCGAGGAGATCATCTTTTAGTTGTAAATCCATCTCTGGTAGTAGAAGTTTTCCATAATTTCACTTTGATG